>JAFXLS010000118.1 GCA_017530965.1 Fibrobacter sp. | reverse complement strand
GTTGGCAAGCCAGTAGAGCTTGAAAAAGTCATCTCGGTAAATCAGGTCGCCCACATGGAATTCTGCGCCGAAGTTCATGTAGAGCGTAGGAATATTCGGCACGGTCAGTCCCTTAGCGATTCCGTAGGCCAAATCCGCTTCGCGGCTTTCGGTTTCTTGCCTGGTTAGGTTGTAAGAAAGTGAAATGTATTCGTTCACATCGACTGCGGCGTCGATTTCAAAGCCAGTCGTCTTGGTGCCGACACTGTTGTAGTACGGGCGCGGAACCGATGCGTAGTTGTTCCAATAAATGCGGTCTTCCATGAGCATGTAGAACCAGTTGAATTCCAGATGCAGCTTCAAGAGCAGCGGAATCTGCCGCATATCCAGTTCAGCGCCTGCGGTAAAGTTGTCGGACTTTTCGGGCTTAAGGTTCGGGGAACACTGCACATACATTCCGTCGCCAAAGATTTCTTCGCGGGTCGGGAATCGCAGGCTATGCTGGTAGCCTCCCTTGACGGCAAACTGTTCAACTACAGACAAATTGTCAATCAATTTGACGCGGAGATTTTCGCTATAACCGAAATCCTTATTTTCGGCATAATCGTCTGTCAACTGCTGTATACGCTTTTCGCCGTCATCGTCCGCCTTGATGGAGTAGTAATATCCCTTGACGCCCGCCACATTCTGGATTCGTTCATTCCAGAAGTTGTTTTCGAGAGAAAGCCCCGTTACAACGGAATGGCTGTGCCCGGGGAATCCGGCACTGTTGAGCGTCTGGCCTTTAGCGGCGCGCTTGTCTTCCGGATCTTGCGATTCGTAGCGGTAAAGGCCGCTCCAGGTGAGAATGTGATTTTGCGTGAACGTGTAGTCAAAATTCCAGGGAGCTACAATCGTCTGGTTTTCGCGTTCGATATGCGACGCCCCACCCATAGAAATTTCGCCAAAAGCGGTATTCGCTTCGCGAACATTCTCTTTGTCCCAGCCGTAGTAATAAGTATGGCTCGTATCGATGACAGCCTCTTTACCGAAGGCGTAGCTGAACGAAAGCGCGGCCGAAAACCCCTTGACAAACAAATTCGCCTTTTCAAGAGAAAGGTTCACACCGTACGATTGCGCGTTGGCGTTCGCCTCTTCGATGCGGTGGGCATTCGACTGGATTTCTTTATCCATTGCGTTGTAAATTACGCCCAAAGTCGCCTTGTCAAAGAAATATTTTTCGAACGAGACATACGGCAGCACATTGTAACTGTAGTAGCGGTCGTGATCACGTGTTACCGTCGTATCCATGTAAGGCGTGGTGAATTCATAATCGTTGTCGGAGTAGTTGAAATAAGCCGAAATTCCTGTTGCAACGGAGCGATTCTTGAGCGAATCCACCACCCACACGTATTTTGCATCGAGCGAAGCCTTGTGCATATTAAAACTCCCGAAACTATAGGAACCCGTTATGGAACTCTTGGGCAGGTCATGCGTCACGATGTTAATCACGCCACCCATGCCGTCAGTCGCAAAACGTTCAGGCACATAGCTCTTGTAAATTTCGATACGGTCAATCTTGTCGATCGGAATGTCGTTGACCGAGAAATTGCCGTTGCCGTTATCGACAGGCACACCATCGACAAGTACCTTCACGTTCTTCCCTTCCATGCCGCGGATGTTGATTTTGCTTTCGCTGCCCATGCCGCCCGACTGGCGGATTTTCACGCCCGAAGAGCGGTTCGTAGCGTCTGCGATGGTGGCACTGGAGCCTTGCAGTTCCGTGGCATCCATGACCTTGACCGATTCGGCCTTGGTTTTCTTGTCGACGGGAGCAGCCTCGTTGATTCCTTCGCCCTCGATGCCCATCTCGTCGAGCACTGTTACGCCAGTTTGCGAATCATTCGCAATTTTACCTGTTGCATCCCTAGCAGCATTGTTTCCCGCAGGATTTTCAGAGGTTTCTTCAGCAAAAACGTCATCGAAATTCGTCACTTCTTCGGAATTCTCGCTAGGGTTCGTCCCCGCCGATTCCTGTGCTCGCGTTGCAACCGCCGCGACAGCAATCAAAATAATGGCAATGGTTATCAGTTTGTATACAAAAAAACGTTTCATCGGCCCCAAATTGAGAAATAAGCGCAAGAAAATTCTACTCCAAAAGGTTTGGCGAAAATCTGAATGGGTTAGGGGGAAGCCTCCCCCTCGCTACAGCCCCGGCGTTTTTGTCATCCTGAGCGAAGTGTAACGGAGTCGAAGGATCTCGCCGGGTCTTCCGCTACCTCCTCTCCTAAGGGGTTCCACCCCCTAAGACCCCCATGCCGGAATCGCCTTTTTTACGTCATTGCGAGCCGAAGGCGAAGCAATCCATTCCAGCGATTATACTACATTTTCCCCTTGACATAGCCCCGCACCTTCGGGTGTAGGGCGCAGAGATTAACGTTGAGTTAGCTCTTATTCTCGTTATCGAAATCTGGTAAATTTTGAAATTCCGCGAGATTAAGGCGAACACTCACGTCCAGCAATGGGCGTGGGTCGTTTGTGCTTATTGCGGAATAGGTTTACCAGAACCTCGATAACGGTAAGTTCATTCGACGCCACGCTTTTTTTGTGCGTGAAATTCGGATGAATAGAAATAAGGGCTGAAGGAGCCCTTGTGAGCCTGTTCGAAAGATTGCAGAAAGCCACGTCCGAAGAAGACGTGAAAGCCGAATACATCAAGGCTTTGCGCCTCAAGGGCGTTCAGCGGAACCTCATCGATATACAGACGCGCGAAGTTTGGTTCGAGGCGAAGTTCGGCTCCAAGAAATCCCTCTACGAGATGTTCACGCAGTTGCTTTTTTACATCCACCGTGCCTTGAAAGACGGTGAACGCATTCCGCCGTTCCTCTGCGTGGTCGATAGCGTGAAGGCCGCCATTATGAAAACCGATGTGGCGCTTCCGCTTTTGCAAGACAAGAACGTGAAGATCAAGTGGGGCAAGTCGGCGAGCGACGTGACGCGCGATGCGCTTGACATGGTGAGCCAGTATATCGGCACACATTTCGTGAGTTTCAATATTGAGACACATGAACAGGAATTTATTGACACCTTGCGGAATGCCATCGACAAGGGCGAAATCATCCGCACACAGATTACGCCCGACAACCTCAAGCAGGTTTTTGACAAATGGGTCGAGATGGTCGGGAAAGAAATCGTGAACGCTCAGCCCGAAGATTACGCGGTGCTGTTTTTTGCTGATGTGATGAGTGACGGAAAAACAAGTACTCACGATGCTTTGCCCGCAGAACTCTTGCATCGAGGTGACAAACCTGTATTTTTGTTTAAGGGCAAGACCTATGAACTGGGAAGTCTTGAAGGTTATAGCCGCTTCTGGGCGATTTATCATAGGCCGCCCAAGGAAGAATATCGCAGTTATTTGTTGGAACGTCGCGACAGCTTGATTCCCGTAGATGAACGGACATTCAAGGGCGCATACTACACGCCGCTCCCTGTTGTCGACAAGGCATACGATTTGCACGAAAAGACTCTCGGCGCAAACTGGCAACGTGACTACTATGTGTGGGACATGTGCTGCGGAGTTGGCAACCTTGAAGCCAAGCATGGCAACCATCGCCATTTGTTCATGAGCACCTTGGACGAAGAAGACGTGAATATTATGAAGGCGGCTAAGATTTGCGTAGGTGCGGAACG
>JAFXLS010000117.1 GCA_017530965.1 Fibrobacter sp. | reverse complement strand
GTTCGGACCCACCACGCGGCGGAATTCGTCCATCATGTCGAATGCGTCTTCGCCGCAGTTCTGGTACAGGGCCTGGAAACGGGCGCCGCCACCAGCTTCAAAGTGGGTGATGCCGGCCTTGCAGGCAGCTTCGACAGCGGGCATAAAGTCCTTAGCGAAGACACGGGCACCGAAAATAGACTGGAAACCATCGCGGAACGAGGTGTCCTGGAACTTGATCTTTTTCATAGTGTTTTCCTGTGGGATAAATCCCTTGTTTTTTACTGTACAATAAAAATACGGGCGTAAAGATAGAAAAAACGGGGGCTTTTCTCTCCCCATTTTTGAGTTTCCTCCCCCCATTTTCGGGGTTTCTTACCTGGCGAATGGGTTCACCAGAAGGATTATAAGCCCGACAAACAAGAGTGCCGCTATGATAACGAGCGCTACGAAGGTCCACTTGGCGTATTTCAGGATTCGCACGAGGCTTGAATCTTGATCTTTTGCGAATTGCTGGAAAAGGTTGAGCATGGCTGCCGCGGTAAGGCCCAAGTCGTCAAATGGCAAGAGTGGCATCAGGTCGAATGGGATCAAGTCGTAAACAAGCGCCGCAAACATCAGCACTACGGCCAGGCTCTTTTTGTTTAACGGGGGACGTTGGGGCTTTTCGTGCGAAGTTTCGCGCGAATCGCTGTGCGGCTTCTCGTTCATGTCGAAGACTTCGCCTTCGAGGACTTTGTCTTTGTTTGAATTGGGCATGCCTTTTTTCCACTATTTTGTGGTATGACGGCTGTAAAAATACAAAAATGGGAATGTTGATAGTGAAAGCTGAATGGATGGTGCTTAAATATTGACAATATGCCAAATCTGATATGGATTTATGACGCGGAGGATTAGTGTATGGATAAGGTAAAAAAATGCAGAAGAAAGGTTGGAAAGTAGGTGATGTTGACGAGTTCCTCGGCTTGCTTGAACTGATGATCAAAATGTTCTTTGCCTTGGGGGCAAATAAAAAGGAATTGATGAAGATTTTTGCTGGTTAGCTGCAAAGCATTTGCCGGGGATAGTGAAGCATTATTCCCATTACGAATAAATTTGGATTTACCTTGACGATATTTAATGTATCTTTGTTAAGAGTTGTATACCTAATGAAGGAAATTTGCCTTGGCCTATACGAAATTCTTGGCTTTAGCTGGTGTGGCTGCGCTGCTTGCCGCCTGCGGTGGCGACAGTAGCTCTAATAAGGTCTCTGAGCCTGCCGAAAGGTTCGATATTGTCACCGATACTTTCGACGACCTGCCGGAATGTTCCGATGAGTGCGGGGGTGCCTCCGCCTATGTGAAGGACGAAAAAAATGCCTACGTCTGCGAAGACGGCGACTGGACTCTTGACGCAGACAAATCCTCTTCGAACCTCCAAGGTGAAAAGTTATCTTCAAGTAGTGTAACAGGAGTATCGTTGAGTTCAGCTAAATCGGAGTCTTCGTCTTCTATTGAAAAATCGCATTCAAGTAGTAGCAAGGCCCTTGAGCCTGCTGAAGGAACCCTAACCGATACCCGCGATGGCCAGACCTACAAGACGGTCACCATCGGCACGCAGACTTGGATGGCGGAAAACCTGAATTATGCTTACACGGACGTTCCCTTTAAGTTTTTCAGCTACACCACCGATTCCACTAGCTGGTGTTATAATGAAGATGTCTCCAACTGCACCAAGTACGGACGTCTTTACACTTGGGCCGCTGCGATGGACAGTGTGGGCATGTGGAGTACGAACGGCAAGGGCTGCGGCTATGATTCGCCATGCTCACCAATTGGGGCTGTGCGTGGTATTTGCCCCGAGGGCTGGCATTTGCCTTCGCTAGCAGAGTTGTATGCTCTTTACACTGCGGCCGGCGGACAATTTGAGGCGAGCGAGATGCTCAAATCGAAAAGTGATTGGGGCCTCCTCGGTAAGGACACCATCGGTTTTTCTGCGTTGCCGGCCGGCCAGGAAGATATGGGCGAATTCCTCTACGAAGGCGTCGGCGCGTACTTCTGGAGTTCTACTGAGGGTAATAGCTATGAAGCGTACACCATGGGATTGGTTTACCACAATTCGCGTGTGAACTGGGACGACCTCGTCAAGATATCTGGGCATTCAGTTCGTTGTCTCAAGGACGATTCAGGTCCCAGTGCAACACCGAAGTCCAGCTGCAGTTCGTTGGTAGGAAAAACATCGTGCAACGAGAACACTGACGAAAATTGCATTAAGGATGAACGCGACTGCCAAACCTACAAGACGGTCACCATCGGCACGCAGACCTGGATGGCGGAAAACCTGAATTATGCTTACACGGACGTTCCCTTTAAGTTTTTCAGCTACACCACCGATTCCACTAGCTGGTGTTATAATGAAGATGCCTCCAACTGCACCAAGTACGGACGTCTTTACACCTGGGCCGCCGCGATGGATAGTGTGGGCATGTGGAGTACGAACGGCAAGGGCTGCGGCTATGGTTCGATATGCACGCCAAACGGGACTGTGCGCGGTGTATGCCCCGAGGGCTGGCATTTGCCTACGAGTGCAGAATGGGAGACGCTTGTCAAAGCGGCCGGCAGTCCCGAGACCGCGGCCAAGGAGCTCAGATCGACAAGCGGCTGGAGCGATATCAGTCGCGGCACGGACGCCTACGGTTTTTCTGTGTTACCTGCCGGCTACTGGCAATGGCTAGATGACGGCAACTTCTACATGGAAGGCGGCGACGCGCACTTCTGGAGTTCTACTGAGCGCTTGATATCTATTAATGATGGCTGCTGCAGCCGCGCGTACTACATGGACTTGAACTACTACGACGAGGCGAACCTAGATTACGGCAGCAAGTACGATGGGTATTCAGTTCGTTGCCTCAAGGACTAGGTTGCCAAGTTTACTTGAACGGCCATTTTCGAGATTCTTTTTTTTGCAGAATATACCCCTTTAACCTTGTTTTTTCTCCTGCTGTAGGGTATGGTCCACTTGGCGTATTTCAGGATTCGCACGAGGCTTGAATCTTGATCTTTTGCGAATTGCTGGAAAAGGTTGAGCATGGCTGCTGCGGTAAGGCCCAAGTCGTCAAATAGTCTTTGTTTGATTTGGGCATGTTCGCTAACTCTCTGCAGCCTTGCTAGTAATCCAGCGGTCTAAAAATTTCATTTGTTCTTCGGTATGGAACCAGTGCTCACCGCCATCCATCACGGTGATGGTTGCTCCCGTCTTAGTCGCAAATTCCTGCATGGTTTCGAGTGTTGTCAGGTTGTCTGTTGAACCGTAAAGGATCTGCGTCGGGATTTTCCATTCGATGGGGTTTTCGCGCACGTAGCAAAGGTATTCCCACGATAGGGTTTCGCCAAAGTTTGTGGCGATTTCCTTCTTCTCGCGGAGGGTGTCTTCGGAGATGCCAGCCCACATCATCATGTTGCAAATCAGCTTTTCCAAGTTGACCATGGGCGAGATAAAGTAGGCCTTTTTGATGGGCTTTTGGCTGAGCGCGTTCATCGAGAAGAATGCGCCGATGCTGTTGGCGATGAGGCAGACTTCGTCGTAGCCGTTTGCGACGGAATCGAAGTAATCCGAGAATTCTTTCTTTGCGTCCCAAGGGGTGTTTGACTTGTAATCAAAACCGATGACGTCGCAATCTGGGAACAGACTCTTATAATGCAAAGCTTCGTCTGCGTTACCGCCCTTCCCGTGGATGTAAATGATAAGGCTTTTCATGCTGAACACTCCAAGAGGAAAGATAGAAAAGTATTTGCCTCTTGACTTTATGTCAAATCTGATATATATTTTATTAAGGAGTTGTATATGGAAAAGGCGAAAAAAGAAAAGCTACAGAAGAAGGGCTGGAAAGTCGGTGATATTGATGAATACCTAGGGCTGAGTCCGGCTGAAATGGCGATTGTTGAAATGAAAGTCGCTTTGGCGAAGGCTTTGGTCGAAAAACGAAAGGCTTGTGGTGAAACGCAGGTCTCTGCTGCGATTTTGGCAAAGACTAGTCAATCGCGGTATGCGAAAGTGGAACATGCTGATTCCAGTGTTTCTCTAGAATTGATGATTAAGATGTTCTTTGCCTTGGGCGCGAATAAGAAAGAATTGATGAAAGTTCTTGCTGATTGAATACGGCCTTGTTTATGCCAGTTTCGCGAGCCAGTAAATCACGGAGTTTTTTTGATTTTGAATTTGGCTATCGCTTCGTAAGCTCCATATTCTTCGTTTGATACGCTCATGAATATGTCTTCCGCGTTTTTAGGGATTTTTACTTTTTTAGAAAAAACGCCCGGTTCTATTTGTTTTAAACGGTTCTTTTTCCCGTTACAAAACAGCAGAAGATATTTCTTGTTGGGAACTTTGACGGTGAATATGTATGTTGAATCAGGTTCTAGAGCTACTAGTGGTGAAATGATTTCGACATTTTGTGCCGAAGAACGCATGGGCGTTGGGTAAATGGTTGAGCTTGCTTTATGTGCGTTTAATAGAAAATATCCGCAACCACTATATAGGCTGTCCTTTACATTGTATAAGATGACTCCGAGGTATATTCCTGGTGCTGGAGCATGAAAGATTGTAGATATCTTTTCAGGATCTTGCTTTGAAATGGAACGTTCCTTGACTTCGGTATTGGATTCATAATCGTAAAAGATAATTCTGGCATTTGCGTTAAGATCCTTTTTTAAATCAATTGAAAAAGAACTGTCAATGTCGTTGATGGATAAAAAAGAATTGCCTAATGAATATTTTTCGAAAAAGACTGGGTCTAGCCTAGGTGTTTTTTTGAATTCATCAAGGCTGACTTTCTTTTGTATGAGCTGATAATTTGAATCTGCAGGGAAATGGGTGTATATAAAATGATCGCTTTTGACAAAAAGCCAATCTGTATTATAGATGTGTTGAACGCTGTTTTGATTTAGAGCGCCGGAACCCCATGTGCAGTCAATAAAGTACCAATAGTCTTGAATTTTTACAATGTTCCAAGCGTGATTAGGTGAGGTGTTTTCGTCAATAGATGTCTTATAAAGACCTCTCGCATAACCATGTACTTTTTCACAAGGAATCTTTAACAAATCACATATTTGTTTGAATAGATTAGAGTATCCTTCGCATACGGATTTTCCTGAAACAAGAATATTTTTCCAATCTTGAGGGCCTATGTTCTGATTGGCTCGGCCTTCGGTATCATATTCTAGTAATATGGCGACTGCATCGTAGACCATTTTCACCTTTTCAAACTCATCTTTGGTTGAGTCTATTAGGGATATAAGAGCTTGAAGATATAGTTCAGGATTCTGTAACCGTAAAGAATCGTTTTGAGGATTCTGTATGAAAGAAACGATGCTTTGGTTTGGGGAACCAGTTCGATAATTATAAGCCTTGCTGTAATCTTTGGGACTAGGAAATTTTTCTGGTAATATTGGCTCGTAGGGAGCATTCGCTGAAGGGGAGGCTTCTTGGTTTTGTAGTTCAGGTGTTTTTTCTGTAACGACACAGGCTGAAAAGGCAAAAAGAATGAATATTGCTTGCCCACAAAGGAATGATTTTATGCTAGAAGGGAAGTTCATCATTTTGCCTACGTTTTTGTTTAAACTTTTTGTTGATACGATTTTTGTGCGCTTGTTTTTCTTCTTCGGATAATTGAGTGTAAGGTAATAATTTTCTGCACCAGTCATCAATGGTTTCTGCGCTATAAAAATTTTGTTCAGATTGCATCTTCTTGACTAATTCTATTTCTAAATTGCAAATTTCGTGAATGCTCGTAAGTGATTTGTTTTCTGGGATGTATTTTAGTTTTGACTTGTTTCCAAAAACAATCATGCTGAAAGCACGGAACTGGTATTTATTTTGCTTTAAAAAGACGCATAAATTGTCTATATGTCGTTTATTTTGTAAAATGGGATTTGGTATAGGGTCTTTTATGCCGTTCGTCTTGTAGCGTTGCCATTGAGGGTGTTTTTCGTCGCCGTAAACAGAACCGGATAAATTCTTGCTTTCGAAAACATAAATGCCTGTTTCATGCAAAAGCAGAACATCTATTTCAGAATATCCGTCAACAGTTGGAACATAGACATTTCTTAAAATTTTATAATGGCGTTCGTCAAATTGACATGCCGCCCATACGGCTCTACTTACGGAGTCCTCTCCCAATTTACCCGCCATTTCTGCTGCGGAAGGGATTGTTCCGACAACATCTTCATAAGTTGCTGGGTGAACGCTTAGCTCTTCTTGTGTAAACGGCTTGGATTCTTTTTTTGTGGGTTGGCTTGAAGAAATTTGTTGTTTGTTTCGGGGTCTTTGGTAATCAGAGATTTTAGGGTATGTCGGTTCGACATCTTCAGGAAATTCTTCGGTTTGAGTTGTTTTGAAAACTATTGCTGCTACTATGATAATTAATACTAGAATGATGCCGCCAATAGCAAAAGCGGTGCTGTGGGCTTTGATAAATTCTATTATCGTTAGGGTTAGCCCTACAACGAAGGCTAATAGAAAAATTCCTCCGCAACCGAAAGCCAAAAATTCAGGCCTCTTTTGAACTAATGTTAGTCCTACGGATAGTATGGCTCCTAAGGCGACAACGGGAAGAAAAAAGGAAAAGAAACTACTAAAAAATGCGTTCGACATTTGTGGAATCATCGCATCGTTCGCAAAAGTATATATTGCGAAAAACGATAATAAAAGTACGCTTTTTTTCAGTAATCGGAGCATATGGGCTTAACTATTAATTTTTTCTTTATACCAGCATTTGGGATAACCGCTACAACCCCAGAATTGGTTGCCTACGTTCGCGCCTTTCTTTGCAGTTCGAAGAACTAGGACTTTTCCGCATTTAGGACAGGTTTTCCCTGATTTGTTAGAAATGTCTATTTCAGATGTGATTTCAACGGGCTTAGAATTTTTCTTACACTCTGCGAGTAATTCAGCATATTTCTTAGAGTAGTCTGATTTGTTGGGAATACTTTTATCCAAAAAGTATTGGATTGTTTCTCGCATAGACTCTTCTGACCAATTTACATCTTTTGCTTCAGCGTCAATTTTTTTGATATACGAAATAAGCTGGTCGGCTCTAATCACCTTGTTTTGAATTTCTTTGGGTGCTTTTTGGTCGTTTAATACTGTTTTGGGATTTGCAAGCACAATGATAGATTTATAATTGCTTGTGAAGTTGTTGTCAAAAATCTTTTCAGACAAACCTAAGAAACTGCCTAGCTTTGATTGGCGACGAACCTCTTTTAGAACATTTAGATGACGCTCGTTTTGTGTTACGGGTGAATACAGCCCTTCTTTTTTATAGGACCTGCCGTATTTTACATGTCGAATAAAGCTGCCTTTTTCGTCAATTTCGATATCGCCAAATAAGTTCTTGCATTCTATGACGTAAATATGCTGTCTTGTTATAAGTAAAAAATCAATTTGAGCGGATAAATCGTCTTGTTCAAGATAGATGTCGTGCAGGATGTACATGTCTATGCCGCTATTTTTTAGTTCATAGACAATTTGCTTTTCTCCAACCAATCCTGCTTCGGCGTATTTGATTTGTTCATCAATCTTGTCTTTAATATCGCCAGCAGCATTTGCTAACAAAGAATTCATTTTAGCAATGAAATCTTCTGCGTCACTAGTTTCTTTTAAGAATACCGGTCCAATTCGCTTGTTTAAGAATGAATCCAAAAGTCCCATGTAATTACCTCAATATGAATATAACATAATATTTAAAAAGTAGGTAAAAATATCGGATGGTCAAGGGAGATACCGGGTCATGTTTCTGCAAAACTTTTACTAAGCGGGGGGTGTTAGTGGGTGGCATCCCTCTTTTATAAAAACGTTATTCCAACTTGGACTATGAAAATGTTTACATTCGCTGGTTTGGCGAATGGGGAGGTTTGTATCTTGGAGGTGGGGCGCAAAGTCCTGATGAAAATTACCAAGGTAGGTTATATTGGATATTTAAGCCCCATCCGCCGAGACGGAACAATCGAAGCGTTGCTTCTGATAGGTGCTGTTCGGTATAGCTGATGTTGGCTGTAAATTGCGAATTGATTCGATAACCGAGTCTGAAGCCATGATCCACATTTATTCCGTTGTAGTCTTCCTCCCGGTAGTGGTGTCCGGCAAATGTCTTCATTATTCCGAAATTGGCTTCAAATGAGATGTTCCATAAAGTAACGGACCATATCAGAGGCTTAAATTCTATTGCCCATGTGGCAACAGTTTCGTCGCCTCCGTTGTAGGAGTATCCAAATCGACGTATTCCGAGTGCAAGGGTGTAGTCAATTATGTTTTCGGATTCGTTGAAAAATCCGACTTCAAATGCTGTGCCTACGATACCTTCGGGCTTGTATATGGAGTTTTCGTCTACAATGCGGCTGTCCTGAATGGTGGCATCAATAAAGATTGCGTGAGAGAGTCCGCACAGAATTAAAAGAACTAGGATTATTCTTCGCATAGAGTCCACCCCTCGGAAGAATATTCGTCAAGATACTTGATTCCGTTGCGCACGGAGAACTTTTTAAAAACAAGCCATCCTGAAACGCTCGATGGCCCGCGTTGATTACCTTCGATTGTGTAAGTTGTATCCCCGCCTCCCAAAGCTACATTATAATCGTATGTGCCGGGTTGCTGAATATCAATGATTTTAGTTGATGGCTCAAGGATGGTTAAAGAACCGCTACCAACAGTTTCTGTTTGATAATGCAGCTTTTTTACGTTTGGATATTTTACATTCCAACGATATTGGTATTCCTTGTTAAAGGTCCTTTTTATGTTTTGTTCGAAACAAATCCTTTTGCATTCAATAGAATTTTGAACTGTATCGGAAAAGACTGCCGAATCTGTAGGGTAAGAAACTTGAATGCTGTCTGTATAGTAGTGATAAACCGAATCTTCATGGTAATTCTCTGCGTAGTAACATCCTTGCAAGTCTTCCAAGGTGATGATGTCGGGTGCGTCGCTTTCACCACTTGTAAAAGGGAGGGAGCATGCTACAAGAAATAGAAGAATAGGACAAGATAAGGATAGTAATCGTTTAAGCATGTGGTGCTTGTTTTTTTTGTTATTCGATGTTTTTGAGTCAAATATAACATAGAATCTGTTTATATTCAAATAATGCAACATGTTTCTAATTTGAAAAAGCCTTGGTCAAACTTGAAATAAGTAAACGGCAAGTGTGGATTTTCTATATTTAGGGCATGAGTTTGATTAATACCATAGTCGTTGCAGGTGGTACCCACGGTAACGAACGGACTGGCGTTCGCCTTGTCCAGAAATGGATGGAACACCCGGAGTGTTATAATTCGCTCTGTAGCGCCAAGGTGGATTTGGTGCTTGCAAACCCCGAGGCGGTTCGCCTGAATCGCCGCTATCGCGATCATGACTTGAATCGCGCTTTTTCGCAGGTGTGTTTGGATACGACGGTGGATTCGAAACTGTATGAATTCCGCCGCGCTAAGGAACTGAATGCTTTGTATGGCCCGAAGGGGGCCGCCACCAAGACGGACCTGCTTCTGGATGTGCACAACACGGGTTCGAACATGGGCAATTGCCTGATTCTTTCGGCTCGTGACCCGTTTACGATGCGCGCCTCGGCGGTGCTCACGCAGGAATTCAAGAACGCCTGGATTTATTACCAGCCCGAAGAACGCTCTGCTTCGCCGTATTTTGGTACGGTAGCGAAAGCGGATGTGTGCATTGAAATTGGCCCGCAGCAGCATGGAACGCTGGATGCCGCGATTTTCGAGGAATCGGAACGCCTAGTGAAGCGTTATTTGGAATTGGCCGAGGAATGGAACCGCGGTGAATTGCAGAAAAGAGCGCCGATTAAGGTGGAAGTCTATACGCAGTTCAAGGATTTGGGTTACCCCAAGCCGCAGGGTGGTGGAGCGATCCAGGCGATGATTCATCCGGATTTGATGGGGCGCGACTATCGCGAGCTCAATGATGGCGACAAGTTGTTCCGCACGTTCGATGGCGAAGACATTTTGTACCATGGCGAATCTCCGGTGTATCCGATTTTCATTAGCGAGCCTGCGTACTACGAAAAGGATATCGCGATGAGCCTCACGGTGAAAAGCGTCGAGGAATGGTAGTTTTAGACGAGAGAACGCCGCTGCGCGGCTACAGACGAGAGACGAAAGAATATGAGCGAAGAAAATGAAGAACTGAAGGAAATTTCGGGTGAAGAACGCCTGAAGAATTTCATGGACTTGGTGCAGAACCAGAAAAACGAACCGTGGGATTCCCGCCTTTCGGACATTCTGGATGCGTTCGAGGATTTCTTGACGCTTCGTCCGGAGCCGCCGCGTGAATGGCAAGAGACTTACGCCAAGAGCGGTAAGGAATTTGACTATTACCAGGTGGTGCTGCCGCAGGATTTCCAGGACCCGTACGAAGACGACTTGGGTAACATTCGCAGGCTGCGCAACGAGTTTGAACGCACGCCTTCGACGATGGCGCTGGAACATGAGCTGGTGAGCCGCAATTACTTCATTTTCGAGAACGGTCACGCCGATGCGATTCCGGCCCCGCGCCCGATGCTGATGCTTGAAAGCAAGGATCGCGAAGATGACGAAGAAGAGCAGGAAGGCGACGTTACGTGGGATTGTTGCATTTCGATTTTCCCAGACGGCAGCTACATTGCCTACAACTTGAATCACGACGACGAAGAAGAACTCGGCGAAGATTTTAAGGCCGAATTCGACAAGCATATCGATGTGCTTTCGAAGTTGCAGTTGGTGATTCCGGTGGAAGGCCGCGACTACGGAATTTTAAATAGCAGATGTTAGAGGGGAAAGCTTTCCCCTCGCTCAAGCCTCGGCTTAGCCTAAGCCGCACGCTCACATGGCCGTTCCGGAATGTTCGCTTAGCGGTTAGGCTTTCGCTGAGTCTTTCGCTACCCTTTCCCCTAGGGGGTGGACCCCTAAGACCCCGAAGAATGTATGGAAAGATTAGAAACGGAAATCTACCTGCGGTATAAGCAGATTATTGAATCGCAGGGCGTGGAAACGAGTGTGTGTGCAGGGGGCGAGTCGCCTGTGCCGCAGCGTGTGCGCATGGAAGATTTGCTGGACCGTTACGATGCGTTCTGCTTTGACGGTTACGGTACGCTTTATAATCGCGGGAGCTTTGTTTACGACGGGGCGCTGGATTGGTATACAATGCTGCGCGCCGCGGGCAAGGAGATGCGCCTGATTACGAATGCCGCTTCTGATGTGGATTCTGTACTTGCGGCAGATGCAGCGAAGCGAGGCTTCGCGTTTAGCGAGGCCGAGACGATTTCTTCGGGAAGTTTGCTGAAGGACTTGTGTGCTGAATTGCGCGGTCGCAGCGTCGAATCTTGTCGTGGCGTTCGCCGTGAGGTTCGCGAGGTGTATTACATCGGTCGCGAAACGGGCAAGCATGTGCTTGAAAGTTGCGGCATTAAGGCGGTGGCGCCTGCGGCTGAACCTGTGGAACCGATTGTTGCGATTTCGTCGGCGAAGGATACGCCTGAAACTTATGAACAGGCTGTCAAAATTTTGAAGCGCCCTGGCGCGATGCTCCTGGTGCTGAATTCCGATGCATGGGCGCCGAAGATTCCAGGCGACGATGGCGTGACTGTTCGCGAACCGGTGTCGGGTGCACTCAGTGAAAGGCTCCGTCGCGATTCCATGTGTTCAGCGAATGGGGGCGCGGGTTGCGAAACGTTTTATTTGGGAAAGCCGTTCCCGGCGATTTGGGAGAAGGTCAAGCGGAGCTTGCCTGAGGGTTCGCGCGTGCTGATGGTGGGCGATACCTTGGGCACGGATGTGCTTGGCGCAAAAATTGCCGGCTTTGATTCTGCGCTTGTTGTGGGTAGGAATGTGCCGGCTGATGAACTTGAGACTGATCAGAACGTTTTAGGGATTAAACCTGATTATTATTTATAAGGGAAAAGGGTTTGATTCGTCGCCAGTCTCCGCAGCGCGGCTGGCTTGCCGCCCTGCGGGCTTTTCGCTACGCTCAAAGTCCTAAATTCTTTTCACGGGCTTGCGCCCACAAAAGAATTTAGTCGAACCCTCTTCTCGGATTCAAAACCTTGCATGACCTTAAAAAAGAAAAACCATCCGTTGGATGGTTTTCTCTTTTTTAGAGCGGGAAAAGGGTTTCGAACCCTCGACATCGACCTTGGGAAGGTCGCGCTCTACCAACTGAGCTACTCCCGCGAGTGTTGCTAATTTAGAAAAAATGCGGTGTTTGTAAAGGGGTAGGGCTCTTTGGGTGTGTTTATAAGCTTGATTTTTCTATCATTGTGGCATGCTTAAGTCTAAAATGATGCTGGTTTGCACCACTGTTTTGCTTGTTTCGACTGGATATGCCGAAGAAAAATCTACATGGCAAAAGTTTGTAGAATTCTTCAGTCCGTCGTCGTCTGTAGAAGGGGATGGCCCGCTGTATGATCAGGTTCGCGAGTTGGACCGCAAAATCAATCGTGTCGAGGGCAAGTATGCCCGCGAACGCCGTCCGATGAACAAGGAACGCTACAAAAAGGAACTTGTTCAGTTGCGTGAAGAACGTGAAGCCTTGATGAAAAAGATTGAGGCTGAAGAAAAGAACAAGGGCAAGTCTTCGGCCGTAGCAAAGTCAAGTTCTTCTGTAAAGGCTGTAAGTTCGTCTTCGCAGGCTGTTTCGTCTGCGGCGCAATCTTCTTCAAGCGCAAAGGCTGCGGTTGTTGAGGCTACCTGTAAACCGGATACGGTGTATGTCCGCGACACGGTCGTGGTGCATGACACGCTTTATGTGATGCTCGCTCCGAAACCGGAACCTGCCCCGGCAGATTCTAGCAAGAAACCGTAAAGCCGCGGCGGAAGTTCTCGATAAGGCAGCAGCTGATGCTGACGTCGGTTTCGTATTCGGGAATGTCTTCGCGTTTAACCCACATGGCCTCGGAAAGTTCTTCCTTTTGCATGTGGATGGTGTCGTCGCCGTCGAGTTCAGCGGTAAAGCCTGCGATGAGGGAGTCGCTGAAGGGCCACGGCTGCGAACCGAAGTAGCGGATATTTTTCACGCGGAGGCCCGCTTCTTCCATGACTTCGCGGTGTACGGCCTGTTCCAAGCTTTCACCGACTTCGACAAATCCAGAAATCAAGAAAAGTCTCGGGTTCGGATTGTCGATGTTGTGCGCCATCAGGAGCTTGTCGCCGTTGCGTACTGCAACGATGACCACAGGAGAAATTCTCGGGTAAACGACGTTGCCGCATTTGGGACAAATGACGGAACGTTCGTGGTCGCCGCGGATGGTTACGTTGCCGCATTTGCCGCAGAACTTGTTCAGCGATTCCCAGTGGGCGATGTGGGCAGCGGTGGCGCCGCCCATGCGTTCCACGGGATTCATGCCGCGGAAGGTGCGGTTGCCCATGTATTCATAGCCGGCAGGGGCTTCTGCTTCGACGGTCGCCTTGCTATCGTCTAGGAAGAAGGCCGTGTCGTCGATGCTGAAAAGGTAATGCCCTTCGAAATCGGCGAGTGTCTTGCCCTCAAGAGAGAGAAGTTCTCCGACTTGCGGGATAACGTAGCCTTCGCCACTCTTTTTGAGGAGCGTCTTGGAGCCATTGTAACGAATCAAAAAATCCGTCGGTTTCGGGTCTTGCACTCGGAACTCATTGTTCAACTTATGGGGCAGAATCTCGTGAATCATGAATTAGATCCTTCGACTTCGTGCTGCGCACTCCTCCACATAGAGGATAACTCAACTAAGGCAACAAGTTGCCAAGTTTCGTATAGCTCAGGATGACACTTTCTATGGTCTACTCTAGGTATGTGTAACCGTACAGGCCGCCGCGGTAGATGTTCAGGAATTCCTTGCCTTCTTGTAGGCTGATCTTTCCTTCCTTCACGGAGCGGGACACCCAGTTTTCCATGGTGCGTACGAGAGCCTTGTCGCTGAAGTTCACGTAGTCCAGCACGTCTTCCACGGATTCACCGTCAATCACCTTGTCGATATCGTAGCCGCCCTTGTCATTGCAAACGATGTGGACTGCGTTGGTATCGCCGAAGAGGTTGTGCAAGTCACCGAGGATTTCCTGGTAAGCGCCCACGAGGTAGACCGCGATGTAGTACGGTTCGCCGTTCTTGAGTTCATGCAGCGGGAGAGTGCGGCTTACGTCACCACCACGCACGAACATGTCGATTTTACCGTCGGAGTCGCAAGTGACGTCCTGGAGAGTGGTTTCGACAGTCGGTTCTTCGTTCAAGCGCTGAATCGGCATGAGCGGGAAGACTTGGTCCACGCCCCAGCTGTCCGGCAGGCTCTGGAACAAACTAAAGTTGCAGAAGTACTTCTGGGCCAGAAGGCGCGGAAGTTCGCTGAGTTCATAAGGCGGATGGCGCAAGTCTTTTGCGAGCAGATCCACCTTGCGCACGATGCTCCAGAACAGGCGTTCGCACATGGCGCGGGTGGGCAAGTCGTAATCGCCGACCTTGAAACCGTTGAGCACGTCATCGTTCAGCTGAATGGCATCGTGCCAGCTTTCGAGCAAGTTCTTGGGAGTGAGTCCCTTGTAAATGCCGTAAAGGTCTTTCAGCGCATCGGGTGCGTCATCGTCAATTTCGTGAATGTTCTCGTCGAAGAACGCCTGACCGGCAGTTTCCAAAACATTGAACACCAGAATGGAATGGTGTGCAGCGAGTGCACGGCCGGATTCCGCGATGATGTTCGGGTGAGCCACGCCACCGTTTTCGCAAGCTTCGAACATGGCGTATACCACGTCGTTTGCGTATTCCTGGATGGAGTAGTTCACGGAACTTGCGTTGGAACTGCGGGTTCCGTCGTAATCAACGCCGAGCCCGCCGCCTACGTCCACGAATTCAAGGCCCATGCCCATCTTCTTAATTTGCACGTAGAACTGCGAAACTTCGCGAAGACCGCTCTTGATATGGCGAATGTTGGTAATCTGGCTACCCAGGTGGAAGTGGATGAGCTTCATGCAGTCTTCCATCTTCTCTTGCTTGATGTAGTCAAGGGCTTCCAACAGTTCGGAACTATTCAGGCCGAACTTGCTGTGGTATCCGCCGGATTCTTCCCACTTGCCGCTACCGGAGCTGGCAAGCTTGATGCGAATGCCAATGTTCGGGCGCACACCGATGCGACGCGACAGTTCCACCACCAGGTGGAGTTCGTTCATCTTTTCGACGACAACGAAAATCTTCTTGCCCATCTTCTGCGCAAGGAGCGCCAGTTCGATAAAGTCTTCGTCCTTGTAGCCGTTGCAGATAATCAGCGAATCCGGATTGTCCATGTTCGCGAGTACCGCATGCAGTTCCGGCTTGGAACCGGCTTCGAGACCGATGTTGTACTTCTTGCCGTGGCTGACGATTTCTTCCAAGACCGCGCGCTGCTGGTTTACCTTGATGGGGAAGATACTATAGTAGCTTCCGTTGAAACCGTATTCCTTGCGGGACTTGTTGAAGCATTCGTTGATCTTTTCGATGCGGCTGTCCAGAATGTCCGGAAAACGCAACAGCATCGGAGTAGAAACATCGCGGAGCGAAAGTTCCTGCACCAGTTCGTAAAGGTCAATGTCCGGACCGCCATCCTTGAGCGGATGTACCGTGGCATGGCCCTTTTCGTTGATGTCGAAGTAGTTTACGCCCCAACCCTTGACGTTGTACAAGTCGCGGGAATCGTCAATGCGCCATTTTTTCATTTCAGGTTTCTCTAGTCAACAAGGACGGGATTGAAGTTTTCCTGCCAGGGGAGGCCGTACTTGGTGAGGGCATCCATGAACGGATCCGGATCGAATTCTTCGACGGTATGCACGCCCGGCTTGTTCCACTTGCCGGTGAGCACCATCATGGCGCCACACATGGCCGGTACGCCAGTCGTGTAGGCGATAGCCTGGCTACCGAGTTCCTTGTAGCATTCCTGGTGGTCGCAAACGTTGTACAGGTAGTAGGTCTTGTCCTTGCCGTCCTTCTTGCCCTTGAAAATGCAACCGATGTTGGTCTTACCAACGGTGCGAGGACCGAGACTTGCCGGATCCGGGAGAAGAGCCTTGAGGAACTGGATCGGAACGATGTCCTGACCCTGGAACTTGATCGGCTGCGTGCTAAGCATGCCCACGTCTTCGAGGCAGCGCATGTGGTCGAGGTAGCTCTGACCGAACGTCATGAAGAAGCGGATGCGCTTC
>JAFXLS010000116.1 GCA_017530965.1 Fibrobacter sp. | reverse complement strand
CCTGATGCAAAGGCAGGCTGCCTCTTCCATGCCCAGTGGCTCATGGCAGCAAACAACCCCTCTTTCAGCTTCCAGGAATTGGAAAGCTGCCCGCAGGAACTTGTGAACAAGTACTAATCGCCGGTAGATTTTAGTAGAAAAACCCCGCAGGCCTTGCCCGCGGGGTTTTCTTATGGCACCAGCCGACAGAAGGGGAGACTTTCCCCACCCCCTTTGTTTGTATATTTAAAGTCACAGGAGTGTTACAGGATGTTTGGTAAAAAGCAATCTAAGGCGAATTATGTAGTGACGGCCCTCGCAGGGCTTGTCATGGCAAGCCCATCATTTTCGGTCAATGTAGCCTGCGTCGGCAACAGCATTACCGAAGGCTACGGAATCTGGGCCGACAAGAAATACCCAGACCACTTGCAAGAAATGCTTGGCGACGGATACACGGTCACGAACTTCGGCGTATCTTCCATGACATTTGCCGGCGAGAAAATCAAGGGCGGAGACAACAATTTCAGCTACTGGAAGACCGATAAGTTCAAGGCGGCACTTGCATCGTCGCCAAACATCGTCGTCATCGAGCTCGGCACCAACGACAGCAAGTACTTCATGGCGAACGACGATTCCCAAGGCATCTACAACTTCAATTACGGACAATGCGAAAAATCGCAACTGTACACCGATTACGAGGCGCTAATCGACACCTTCGCCCACTTGCCCTCCGCACCTGAAATTTTTGCCACGTTGCAGCCTTATTCGAACAACCTGGAATGGGCCATCATGGACACGGCCATCGTGAACCAGATTAACCCCATTATCAAGGAAACCGCGACAAAGAAGGGCGTGAACATTATCGACCTGCATACCCTTTTCAACACCCCCGAATGGTTCCTGGACGACAGCGTCCACCCGAACGCCACAGGCGCCCAGGAGCTCGCCAAGATCGTGAACAAGTACATTACCATGGCAAAGCCCAAGATTGCGCAAAACGGGACAACGCTCTCGGTGCAGAGGGACGCCTACGGTTTCCGCTGGTACAAGGCCGGCAAACTGATCGAAGGCGCCGACAAGGCTTCGCTCGCCATTTCTGAAACGGGCACGTACAGGGCACTCGTGAAAGTGGAAGATGGCAACGATTCGTGGCTCCTGAGCGAAGAAATCGAGGTAAAGGACCTCTCGGGAACCACGGGAATCAAAAAACGCGCCATCGTCAAACCGAAAGTGCGCAAATTAAATCATCGAATAGATGTAAAAGGACGTCGCGCTGATTAAAGCCTGTACTCCAAGAATCTAAACATCTTGCGGTAGGCGCTATCGCGTACCGGCTTGCGAGAAAGGAACAAGTCGTGAAGTCCGCCCTGGATTTCTTCCAATTCCACGCTGGGTCCGAGATTCCGGCCGTATTCTCGGATTTGCTCTACATCCAGGACGCCATCGCAATAGGTATATTCGTCGCTCCAGTCGTCATCACGGAAACTGCATCCGCTATGCATGACTAAAATCGGCGGCATAAGGCGCAAGCCTTCCTGAATGCGCACATGCCCCAAATGAATAGCACGGAGCCAGCCGAAATCTATAGCAAGACTGCCCGGCACCTTCAGCTTTTCATCATAATCCCATTCCCCAAATTCCGACTTGCGCAAACTCTTGTCGTAATTCGGGTTTTCACCACGGGGAATCCCCAGGCTAGGCACAACGCTCCCAAAGGCCGAAAGTACGGGAACCGCAAGGCGGCGTAAGGGCCACACATAATTCATTTCCAAAAACGGGCTGTTGAGAACGATTGCAGATATGCCGGCACCGTTTTCGCGATCGGCAGCATAAAGGCATGCGATAAGGCCGCCAGTACTATGCCCCAGCAATACCAATGGAACAGAATCGCCTTCGATACCGCGAATCATCGCAATGGCGGAATCCAATTCGGCGTAATACTCCGAAATATCCCGGAGTTCACCCATTTTTTCGCCTTCCCGGTAAGAACGGCCATACTTATGCAAATCGATGGCATAGAAAGAATAGCCCACAGAATCTATCTTTTGCGCCAATTCCTGCTGGAAGAAGTAATCGTTGAATCCGTGGATATAAAGAACGATTGCTTTAGGAATTCGGAGTGTTACAGAATCTTTTGCCAAATCGAATGGGTAATCGACAAGCGTTGCATGAAAGCTCCCCGCCTCGAACTCATGCATTCTAAAGGGTTCCCCGAGCATCTTATCGGGAGACCAAGCTATATCCCTTGCAAAAAGGATTGACGCTAATATTAGAACGATACTACACCATTTCATACGATAAGGCAATATAATTTTTTGTATTCGCGGTTATTCATATTTTTTTCGTACAAGCACAATTTTTTCTTAAAATACGCAAACCATAGTTGGCGTGTTTTTTAGGACTTCGTTTTTAAAATTGAAATATGTTCGATGACGAAGTCTATAAGAATGCAATGAAAGAGTTTATCGCTTTCTTAAGGACTCTTAATACCCAGAAGAACATAGCCTTTTTCAGCGATGTTTCCAGAGAATACATAAGACATTTGGGAAAAGGCGAAAAAATCCCCACCATAAGAGTATTTTTCAACATTATCGAAGCCGCCGGAATGGACCTGGAAGAGGGCCTCCATCTTTATATCAGCTATCTGCAAAAACAGAAAATGGCTCTTGCCGCGGACCGAACCAAGAACCTGGAATATGTCCAGAAGCTAAAGACCGGAAAAATCCGCCCCAAGAAAAATGCCTAGAAGAAATCGACGTTGAACCAACCCGTCTTACCGTCGGCAGACAACGCAATCCCGCAAGCAACCTTGGTGTAGCTTGTGTTTTTCATATTCAGGTAGTGTCCAATCTGGGCATATTCCGTAACGCCCTTTTCAGCCTTGGCCTTTTCGTCTTCCCACATCATCTTGAGGTAGTATTCGGCAACGGCAGAGGCATTCTTCTGCCAGCTACCACTGAAATTGGGGCCACTGTTCTGAGCGAATTCGCCGCAATCGCCAAAATGGCCGTGAGCTTCGTTCGTCTTAAGATCGTCAGCGGACTGCTTGTCGGCGCAAGTCTGCTTTTCTTCGGAGGCGAGCGTGAGCGGTTTCAAGTCTTCGGTAGCGCGGTATTCGTTGATTTTAGCGAGGCAATCTTCGCGCCAGCCTTCGTTTATAAAAGAATCATCCGACGTTTCTTTATCCGAAACAGGGTTATTGATTTCGTTGCCGGAATCGGTATTGGCGTTCGTGCCTGAGGAAGAATCGTCGGAACAGGCGGAAAGCCCGAAGGCCATGGCAAATGCGAAAGGCATTGCAATCGAATAGAATTTTTTAGTCATCATCAAACTCCTTCGGGGTGCGACACCCCTATAATCTTAAAGTATATTTTTTTTGTGAAAAATATTTAAAAAACAAAATGTTTTATAAATAAAAATTCATTTAATATAATGCGGGAGGGACCCCTCCCAGCACCCTCCCCATCCTTGGCCGACGCTTTTTTCTTTCCCCGTTTTACTCCCATCTTATTTTTCCTTCTTTCTCGCTACATTCATATTTATAATCACTAAACTCGTTTTCTAAATTTACCCTCGTGATTCAGATTCAGAACATTTCGAAGTCTTTTGGTGAGCAGGTGCTGCTTGATGGCGCCTCTATGCTTGTAGGCGACCACGAACGCGTGGGCCTTGTGGGCCGCAACGGTTGCGGCAAATCGACCCTTTTCAAGATGATTCTCGGCCAGGAATGCATCGACGGGGGATCCATTGACATTCCCAAGAAATACACGCTGGGTTACCTGCAGCAGCACCTGAACTTTACGCACGCCACGGT
>JAFXLS010000115.1 GCA_017530965.1 Fibrobacter sp. | reverse complement strand
CTCCTGCGGTGAAGCATAAGTTTTTGCATTAGGATCGTGGGCGAGTTCTTCGCCTTCCTTGATGGCTTCGAGGAGTTCTTTGGACGGAGGTCTTGTAACGGCAAAAGGCAGGCCGTGGTGCAGAATGGCTTGCTTCAGGAATACCGTAAACGCTTGGGAGAGCGTCAAGCCCAAGTCGTTGAATAGTTCGGTTGCCTGAGCCTTAAGCTCTTTGTCGATTCGTATGTTTGTTACCACGGTACTCATACCTCTAAATATACAACAATTGGTTGTGTTTGTAAAGTGTCTGTGGTGTAAATGTTGTAAAGTGGGCGGTCTTGTCATTTTTCGCAATTTCCTTAATTCTTGGCAAAAGATAAAACAAGAAATGTCTAATGCGTGCAATCAACTGATCCGCACGCCATATATGGAATCGGCGGCCTTTCGACCGCCACGTTTGTTTAAAGATTTACTTCAAGTTGCGAATTTTAGCTTCCGGAAGTCCCGTATAAGAAACAATCTTTTGAAGAGGCTCTTTATTTTCAAGCATTTTCTTCGCAATATCCATTTTCGTCGAATACTCGGCTACAGCCCGGTCGAAATCGCTCATGTCTACAGTCATAAGATACCTCGAACTGAAATTACATAATTTCACCTCGTTTTGCAAGAGCTTGAACACGGGATCGTTCGCAAATTCACTGAAATCGGCTTCGCGATTCAACGTGTCGATGGCGCGGAGCCACTGAGCCAAGCGGCAGTTGTCGCCGACATAGTCCTTCGCGTTCTTGAGAAACTTCGCCACTTCAACCAACGTCACTGTCTGGCGGTCAAAGTAAACCTCCTGTTCCTGATTTTTCAGCTGCACCGTATGGCGGTAATTTGGCGACTTCGCGAACGCGTCAAAGAACTATCCGTCGTTGTAGAAATACACGTTCCTGTGTTCGTATTGTTTGACAAATGCGTCGATGTCCTGCCCGTTATCGTTTGCGTTCCTGAGTTTGCCGAGAAATTGAGCAAAATTGTTTCTTTCCATTATTTTTTCCTAAACCGGGGAACAGCCCCCGAAAAGCGAATAGAGAGTTGTCCCTATCTTTATATATACACGCTTTTTTAGGCAAAATTGAGACTAAATTCCATGTAAAATGATGTTTTCGTATTTCCAACGGGCGCTCAGTCGCCGCGCTAGAGCCTGCCCCGGACGTGTTCCGGGGTAACGCCCTGGCTTTCTCCGGCGAATCCTTTTCTATCAAATACTTAGCAAACAACGCTCCGGCTCAGCCTGCTCCGCACGCGGACAAATTACGGCCTTCGGCCTTTACTGTCCGCTTAGCGGCCAGGCTTTCGCCGTCGCTTTTCTTGGACATAATAACTCCCAATAGCATTCCGTACGGAATGCCGATTTTTTTTGATTTTTTGTTTAAAATTTTACAGTTTAAAAGTGATGGTTATTCAACCATTACACAACGGACAGAATGGCCGTTTTGTTTATACGATACATTCGTACTGGCTGTAGCAGAACCTTTGTTTACAATTCCATCTGCAGCGCACTTGAAATCCTCGTAGTCATCTTCAGTAGGATAAAACCAAATTGTTGACTCCCCAAGATTTTTAAACCCACCCCCTGTAGATGGATTTATATGTGTTCCCGCCCCAATTAAACTATATCCACTATAGTTAAGCCCCCCAAAACTGGTAGCGCGCACACCTTTTGCCCCGGCATCATTTCCATCAGCATGCAAAATGATATAGAAATCATCTTCGGTTAACAAGCGCCAACCATTAGGGCAAACACCCTGATGATTCGGCTTAATAAGATCCGCGCAACTCTTGGTATTGCATTCACTCGGTAACTGCATCATTTCAGCCCATTGATAAAGGCCTCCGTATTTATCACAGTTGGTAGTATCGTTGCCGTAGCAATAACGTTCAATTTTAGAATTATCGCTTTGATCTTTTTTACCATCGACCATCACTCCAACATTCAGATTTTCCGCCATCACGGTAACAGAAGCCGGCTTATCATCTTTATCCTTGCCATTGATTGTCAGGTAGTAATAAGAGCGACCGTTACGGGTGTCGGTAAATTTTTTGTAAGCCCCAGCCTGAACACTATCGGCGCCAAGAGATCTATCACAATAAGAATACCCTGGTGTACAGAATCGTGCCGTGTCAAAAACAATCCCGCTACTGCTAGATTTGACAATGTCTACAGAACTGCTCGAAGCCACAACACTCGAAGAGGACTGCTTTACTACTTCGCTGCTGCTCGACTTCGGCGTGACACTGGAAGAAGAAGCCTTCACTGCGCTACTGCTAGAGTCTTCTTTTTTGACTGAAGAACTGCTCTTGTCGCCATCAACGGAGCTAGAAGAATTTTTCACGGTTGAAACCGAAGAACTCGATTCTTTAGAAATTTTCTCGCTAGAAGAAGACTTGCCCTTATCGGCGCTCTTTTGCGAGCTAGAAGAATTTTTGGAAACCTCACCGCTACTAGAGCTGGTATCATCGCAGCCTTCGCTCTGTTCCTCGCACTGGCGAGTTTCCGGCGAAACAGAAGAAGAGGATTCATCGCCACATGCTGCGAGCAGGGCTAGAAGAATGGACAGTGCAAAAATGTTAAAAATCTTCACAGAAGACCTCCAGTTGTAAAATCCCACCAAACTTTCATTTTGGGGCAAATATAAATAATCAAATTTATACTTTCTGCAATTCGCGACCGATTATATGGATTTCGGTGCAATTTTTTTCGTTTTGTAAAAAGAAATATTTTTTCAAAAAATTGGTATTCAAACGCCTCAAAAGAGCGTGTATAGTAATAGGGGGTCAAATAATTCACCATAACCCTTGATATTATGTCAAATCTGGTATATATTTTATGAGCCTGGGGAATAATTCATGATGCGGAGGATTAGTTTATGGATAAGTTGAAAAAAGAAAGATTGCAGAAAATGGGGTGGAAAGTCGGGGATGTCGACGAGTTTTTGGGGTTGAGTCACGCTGAAATGGCGATTGTTGAAATGAAGGTCGCTTTGGCTAAGGCGTTGGTTGCCAAGCGGAAGTCTCTTGGTGAAACTCAAGTCTCTGCCGCAATTATCGCGAAAACGAGCCAGTCTCGTTACGCCAAAGTGGAACATGCGGACTCCAGCGTTTCCCTTGAACTGATGATCAAGATGTTCTTCGCGTTAGGTGCAACTAAGAAGGAATTGCTGAAGACACTGTCGGCGTAGCCAAAATCGGACTAAGCGAGATTGCCGAAACGGAATAGCGAGATTAGACAAAGCCTTCACTTCGTTTCAGGCTTTGCCCTTCGGGTTTTGGCTTCGCCAAAATCTCTAAATCACGCAAAATTCGCTTCGCTCATGGCGTGATTTAGTCGAACTCACTTCGTGAGTTCTCATCTCGCGCTAGTTGCAATAAAAAACGAAAGGACACCCAAGTGGTGTCCTTTTCGTTTTTATCGGAATAGCGAGATTCGAACTCACGACCTCTTGCTCCCGAAGCAAGCGCTCTACCAGGCTGAGCTATATTCCGGTTCGGTGGTCCAATAATAGAAAAAAACTTGAAGAATTTAAAGGGGAAAGGCGCAAAAAAATGAAAAAAGTCGAATTTTTATTTCTTGGCAGGCTTTCTGGTGGTTTTTGTCGGAGTGGGGCGCGGTTTTCCGAGGATCATGATGCTTGAACCGGCGTTGTCGGGCTCGACTTTGTACAGCTGGATGCGGTTGCTCCATTCGGAGCGCACCTTGCGGTCGATGATGCGTTTTACGTTGCCGTAGCTGGGGTTTCCGCCGCCGTGGATGACCCTGAGAATCTTGAGGCCTGCTATCATCAGGTCATCGATGCGCCGTTCGACGGCTTCGGCCGCCTCGTCCGAGGTCATGCCGTGTAGGTCGATTTCGTCTTCGGGCATGGGGAGTTCCCAGGCGGCCGGGCTACGGCGCATCTTACGCCCGCGCGGGGCCCGCGCCGGGCGTGCGGCGGCTTCCGCTTCTGCGGCCTTCTGCATTTCCTTGTCCTTGTCTTCCATGTGGTGGTTCTTGATCCACTGCAGCTGGAATTCTTCTTCTTCGTTTAGCGCCATGGTTCTCTCTTTTTGCGGTAAAAATAGATTTTTTTGTCGAAAATGCTGTTTTTGAATCCGTTCTTGCCTTCTAATCGTCAATTATTACAATTTTTTGCATTGAATTTGGACTCTTTTTTCTTATATTGTAATAAAAAGTTGAGATTTTTGTAAAAAATGAGCCGCTTCTGGAAAATAGCTACTCTCCTCCTGTTTTTGTCTCTTGTGGGTTGCAGTAAAACTGAAATTCCCGAAAACAGGGTGTTTTCTATTGACGACTTGGCGAACAAAAAAGTAGGAGTTCTTGTCGGTACGACGGGCGAAATATACGCTGCCGATTATGGTACAGATTCTACTCGACTCCATGCGGAAAAGTTTGAAACGCTCGCTCAGGCGGTAGATGCCCTGCTGGAAGGAAAAATCGATGCTGTGCTTACAGACGATGCTCCTGCCAAGGTTTTTGCCCGCAAAAATCCCTCGCTGCGAATCTTGAACGAAACCTTCAAAGAAGAATCGTATGCAGGCATTGTTGCAAAAGAAAATATGGGCCTGTTGGATTCTGTGAATATTGCTTTAATCCAGATGCGCGCCATGGGCGTTTACGATTCCATTTTCGACAGTTATATCGGGGGGCAGACCAAATACCATGTTTCCCAAGATTCCGCTGTCGGCCCAGTTCTCAGGGTGGCGACCAATGCCGAATTTCCGCCGTTTGAATTCCGTTGCAAAAAACGCGGAATCGTGGGTATCGATATTGAAATTGCCCGCTATGTGGCTAACTATTTAGAACGCCCTGTCGAAATTATTGATATGGATTTTGACGATATTATCGATTCTGTCCGAGCGGGAAAAGCGGACCTCGGACTTGCCGCTTTCTCGGTGACCGAAGAACGCAGTCAGATTATCAACTTCACGGATCACTACGCCACGTCTAAAATTGTGGTTATGGTTCGTAGTGGCGCAGAGGAATCGACTTTCCAACGCATCAAGGATACGCTGCTGGGTGGCTAGACCCTAAAGTTTCCGTGGTAATTCCAGCTCCATTGTTCTGGGTGCTCGGAAATCCAGATTTCAGTTTCTTTTGCGATATCATCTACCAGGGATTCTGTGCTTGGGGGGTAGACCTTTTCGAATCGGATGACAATCCGGTGCTCGGGAGTCTTTTCAGTCCACGTGCGGAACGTGACGATGGAGGCTCCCATCTGATTCACTTTCTGCGGGAGACGCAAGTATAGCGTGCTCTTTTGCCCAAAGAGTTCAACAGTATTGCCTTTGGTGTTCTTGCCTTGGTCAAAAACCATTGCAAGGATTCCCTTGGTTTTGAACAAGTCGCGGATCAGTTTGCCGGTTTCTTCGGGGTGATATTCGGTCAAGTGCGGGTCGCTGCGGAGTTCCCGGAGTACTTCGCGGAAGGCTTGATCGCCAACGGAATCGGTAATCAGGTGCACGTGTTCACTGTAGCGGCAAAGACTGCGGTGCAAAAGCTCGAACGCGCCTTGATGAATGCTGATGGCGGCGACAGGGCCATGCTTTACCGCCTCGCGGATGATTTCTTCGTTTTCGTAAACGATTCGATTTTCGACACTTTTAAAGCGTGCGAGTCCGCGATAAGAATCGAGCGCGTTCCAGAAGATTCCCTTGAATGTGTCGCGTGCGCTTACGGTTGTTTTTAAGTAGGCCTTCGCGTTTGCAAGATGCCTTACCGTGCGACCGTAAGCTCGCTTGGTATGCAGCGCCTTGTAGACAGGGAACACTGCTGCAAAAAGTGCCGAATAGAAAACATCCGGCACTCTCAATAAAACATGGACTAGAACCTTATAGGTAAAGTACTTCAGGTTGTTATTCCTCGTCAAATTCTAGAATATTTCTTCCGAGTTCACGTTCGAACACGCGGCGGCTAAGTCCTTCGCCGGCGTAGCTGAGTGTGGGCGACACTTCGTAAAGCTTGCCCGGTTTCACTTCTACATGAGCCTTGCGTAGCCATTCGCGGTGGAGTCTGCCAATCATTTCGCGTGCAGTCTTCGGACTGTCGTTTCCTTCGGCGTTCTTGACCGGGCTGAATTCTTCTTCGCGGACCACGCCAAATGGCATCATCGTACCCAGCTGCGGGAAGGCGTCGAACAGGAACTGCTCGAACTTCCAGCATTTTTCGATACCGCAAACCGTCTTGCGTGCGGTATGCCACGGGAGCTTGCTGGTCTGCAGCTTGCGCAAACCTTCAATCTTGAACAAGTGAATGGCGAGGTTTCCGCCGTCAAACACGAGGCTTCCGTCAGGGTTCGTCATGTCGCGGTACTGTTCCGGAAGGTCACTGTATTCGACCACGCCGGGCTTGCCATTCTGCAAGGCGAAAATGCCCACTTTTTCGTTGGGCCCCGCCTTGTGAACCACCTTGGAGGCTGACATGCTGCGGCCTTCGCTTGCGAGAGCGCCAATAAAGGCGGGGTCGCAAATGCGGCAGAGGGCGTTGTCGACGCTGTAAAGGAATACGTAGCGAACGCCTTTTTCAATCAACCAGGCGAGAGTGCCGCTCTGGGCGAGTGCCCTAAAGCATCCGCCGTTTCCATCGGGCACCAGTGCCAGACGGTTGTTCTCGTCGACGACGGCTTTTCCGTTCGGGTCGAGCGCGCAAATCGTACCTTGTTCAAAGAATCGGATGTTTTCGCGGGCGTAACCGAAAAAGTTGTGCTCGGTAAAGAAGTTGACTGTCGCTTCGTGATTCAGTGGGCTGGTCATGATGCACCAGGGAATCGGATGACCGACCTGTGCGGCCAAGTTCTGCAAGCGTTCGGCCTGCAGCTGGAACAAGCTCTTGTGGCTGGGGAGACCAATGTCGAACATGCCCTTCGGGCCATCGAAACCGAGGCGGGAACCTTGACCGCCAGCGACCAGAAATGCGGCGACCTGGCCCTTTCCCAACAAGATTTCGCCGGTTTCTTTCCAGAAGTCGTAGCGCAGATCGTCGATTGCGGTCTTGAACGGCATGGGCTTCAATTCGCCCGAAACGTTGTCATCGAGCGAGGCGTTGGATTTTTCGGTATAAAGGGCCTTCAGTTCTTCCCAGTCCTGGCTTTCGATGTCACGTTCCAAAGCCTTGCGGGAATCACCGCTCAAAGATTCAAGCTTGGCAATCAGCTCTTGCTGACCCGCCGCATTCAAAGTTTCGATGATGTCCATATATTTTACCTAATGCCGAAGAAAATCACCATGCTCACGATGAGCGCGAAGATGCTGATGAGGTGCATGCGCCACACAATCTTCGAATTCATGAGCGGCTTGCTCGGGAAACGGCCTTCCCACTTCTTCTGGTAGTGGTGGTGGAGAGGCGCGCAAAGGAAGATGCGCTTGCCTTCGCCAGTGGTTTTCTTGGTGAATTTGAACCAGCTAATCTGGAGCAATACGGAGCAAGCTTCGGCAATGATGATGATGCAAACGATGGGGAGGAAGAGTCCTGCCTGCACCAGAATAAACATGATGCCAATGGCTGCGCCAAAACCTACGGAACCGGCGTCGCCCATGTAGATTTCAGCCGGAGGGCTGTTGAACCATAAGTAGGCGAGCAGAGCGCCTGCAATGGACATGGCGAGCGGGAACAGTTCGTCGCAGCCCGGCAGGTAAGGTACGCTCAGGTACTGGCTAAAGATAAAGTTGCCGCTTACGTAGGCCACAAGACCCACGAAAATCATGCTCGAAAGAATCGGTACAGAAACGAGGCTGTCGAGACCGTCGGTAAAGTTGGTACCGTTAGCGGAAGCAGCGATTACAAAAGTCATGAAGCCCACGAAAATCCAGTTGGGTAAGTGAATCTGGAACACGTCGATGGGGCAGAAGGGAATCGTCAGGTCGCCTTTGAGTTCGGGAATGAACTTGTAGCAGAAAATGGCGACAACCAGGCTAAACAAGAAATACAGGAAAAGTCTAAGGCTGCTGGAAATGCCGTCGGCCTTGTCCATGTAGTCGGCGGCTTTGAGCTTGCCAAGCTTGATTAGGCGCTTTGCCTTGACCTTGGCGATGTCGTCGATGGCGCCCACCGCAGAGAACGCCGCAAGCACAATCAGGGTCGAAATGGTATAGCCGTTCATCTTGCATACCAGGAGCGACACGATTTCTACCACAATAACAAGGAGGAGACCGCCCATAATCGGGGGAGACTTGGATTTGCCGTCTTTGTCGAAGTCAGAAGTCGCATCGAGGCTCTGGAGCTTTCGAATATAAATCGGCATGAAGGTCATGACGAGGATGATGGAGAGCATGGCAGCTGTACCTGCGCGGAACAGACGGCCATCAAAAAGATCAATACTGGTTAAATGATAAAGCCACTGACAAAGCATGTTGCAATAATAAAAAAATATAGGCGGGATCGCTGTAAAATTTCTAAATTATAGGGCATGAGTGAATTCCATATCGACTGCCCCCATTGTGGTTCATCTTTTGACGCCCAGATCCAAGGAGATGGCGCCAACATGATGGTGTTTTGCTGCGCCCGCTGCAAGACTCCTTTGATGTATTACCATGGCGAGGTGGCTGAACTGGATCGTGACGAATTTGCAGGGCTGCGCAAGAAGCTGAGTCGCGCTATTGACGCCGTTGTCAGCAACGGCGGAGCCATGGGTGCAGTGGCCGAGGCTCTCAAGAAGATGGTGGAAGCCTCCGAAGCCTTGGCCGAAGAGCGTACCGAAAAAGGCGATAGCCTGCCCAGTCCCCGCGAAGGCTCTGCCCCGTCAGAATTTGAAAATGTGGCTGAAAAAATCGCTGGAGCCATGGCTTCAAACGATGCTGAATCGGTGCGCCCGGCTGTGATTTCGGATGACGTTCTTTCGGATTTGCAGAAAGACCTGGACGAACTGGATGTCGACAGCTTCTTGGACAAATTGTAGCGTACAACCGTCTACTGCAAACTGTTTCTACCATGCTTGAATTTTTCATCGCCGCACTTGTCGTAGGAATTGCCCCGGGGCCAGATAATTTATTTGTACTTGCCCAAAGTGCTGCCCACGGCGCCCGCGCCGGTTTTTGCGTGATTTTGGGGCTTTGCACGGGTATTGTGATTCAGGTTAGCTTGCTCGTTGCAGGAGTGTCCGCTTTAGTTGCTGCAAGCCCGAAGGCGTTCTTTGTAATGCAGTGTCTTGGGGCGGCATATTTGCTCTATTTGGCCTACAAGAGTTTTCAGGTCCGTGTCGGTACGGTTGCTGCTAGCGAAGTTTCCGAGAGTCATCCTGAGCGGAGTCACGAAGTGACGGAGTCGAAGGTTCTAGGATTGGATTATCCTTCTGCCCGCAAGCTTTACCTGCGCGGCATCATCATGAACATTTCGAACCCGAAGGTGATTCTCTTTTTGCTGTCTTTTATACCGCCGGCCGTGCGCCTGGACCGCCCGATTCACCCGAGCCTGCAAATGGCAATCTTTGGCGCCGAATTTATTCTGGCGACTTTTATTGTTTTCGGCTCGGTAGCGCTTTTGGCGGGCGCCGTTAAGAAATTCCTGCTGAATAGCCCGAAAGCGAACCGCAACCTCAACTGGTTCAGCGGGGCTGTGTTCGTGCTCTTGGCTGTGGCGCTGTTCTTGGTTTAAAGTTGCTTTTCAATCAGCTTCAGAATTTTTTCGATGGCCACTTCGGGGGCGTCGCTGGTGTCGCCGCCGGCGGCTCGGGTGTGGCCACCGCCGCCAAATTCCTTGGCAATGGCGTTCACATCTACAATGTAGTTGCTGCGCAGGCTAATCTTGTATTTGCCGTTCACGGGGTACAGGAGTAAGGCCACTTCGGTGCCGCCGACCTCGCGAATGGTGTCAATGACGGTGGAAAGTTCCACGGGCGTGACACCGAAACGTTCCATGTCTTCGGGTGTGATGTAGCTGTAAACGACTTTCCCACCCAAGCCCAGCTTGCATTGCTGCATGGCATAGCCCGTAATGAGCGTCTGCTTGTAGGTGCGGGTATAATAAGTTTCGTTGACGATTTTAGCGAAGTCGACGCCTGCTTCAATCAAGTCGCCTACGACTTGCATGGTGCGTTTGCCGGTGCAACTGTACTTGAAAGCACCTGTGTCATGCACGATTCCCAGGTACAGTGAACTGGCGGTTTCGCGGCTGACTTTGGCTTTATCGATTTGCATGTAAAGCACTTCGCTTGCGGAACTTGCCTCGGGTTCTACGAAGTTCACGGTGCAAAGGTTCAGCGGGTTCGAAATGTGGTGATCGATATTGATGGTATTCTTCGCGGCCTTGATGCATTCGGCGCCATTTGCTCCCACGCGTTCAAAGCTCGGCGTGTCCATCAAGAATGCTAAATCGTAGGGCTTGCCACCGTTGCTTTCGGCTGTCCATGTGGAGCGGGCGTCGCTTGCCCCGCGCAGAATCTTGTAGCTGTCGGGGAAGTTTTCAAGGAACAAGTCCGCCTGAATGGTGGGGTAGTTGTCCTTGATGTAGTTGTAAATGCCCGTGGTAGAACCCACGCAGTCACCGTCCGGGCGCACGTGCCCGAAAATGGCTACGGAACTTGCTTCGCTTAAAAATTCATCGATTCTCATATTAAGGAATATAGTAATAATGTGGGATCCTTCGACTTCGTGCTACGCACTACGCTCAGGATGACACATTTATTCCACATCCCACATCTCTAATTTTTATATTTACATATATGAAGTTGCTCTTTACAGACCTTGACGGTACGCTTCTGACCGACGACAAGACCATTCTCGATGTAGACATGAAGGCTATCGAGGGAATGCTAGCTCGCGGGCACAAGCTGGTGCTCTGCACCGGGCGTCCGCTCACGAGCGCAAAGCAATTGGCGCAAAAGTACGGCTTCGACAAGCCAGGCTTTTTTCTGGTGAGTTTCAACGGCGGCCTCATTTATGACTACGCCACCGAACAGTCCATTTTGACGCGCTACATTCCGGTAGAATCGGTCAAGTTCATTATGGATGCGGCTCACAAGGCGGGCATGCACGCGCACACGTACTCGGGCGACCTCGTTGTCTCGGAATACGAGACGGAACAACTCAAGACGTATTGCCGGCTGATGAAGATGGACTACGTGGTCGTCAAGGATATCCGCGAGTATTATGGCGAATTCATCAACGTGGTGGTAAAGCCGCCTATCAAGGTGAATATCATTACGCCGTTCGATCACGATAGCCTGCTCGATTTTCGCGCCGAAATGCGCAAGAGCACGGCGGGCAAGCTCTTTGACGTGTTCAGCAAACCCGAAATGCTCGAATTTTCGCACATGCAGTCCAACAAGGGCGATGCCGTGCGCTTTATGGCCGATTTTTACAAGGTCCCGCTTTCGGATACCATCGCCGTGGGCGACGAAGAAAACGATTGCCCTATGATCGAGGCCGCAGGTGTAGGAATTGCCATGGCGAACGCTTCCGATGTGGCTAAATCGGTGGCCGACTATGTCACAAAAGCGGACAATAACCACGGCGGAATTGCCGAAATTATCCAAAAATTCGTGATTTAGTCACTTTTACCACAAATATTCCAATTTGGAATAAATAGGGTAACTTTTTTTGAACGTAAAGCACTTCTTTGTAGTATCTTCTATATTGATATATATTATAGGGATATCTCAGAGACATGAAACAATTTCAGTTCGATTACCACAGTATCACTACGTTAAAACGCGACCTTGACAAGATTAGTCTTTGGTGTAAATCACGAGTGTTTTCTCATGTGGTATTCCAGATTTATTCGAACTCCATGGATCGTGGGCAGATAGACCTGGTTTGTGACGTCATTTCGCAGAATTTTCCGGATTCCATTTACATGGGTTGTTCCACGGCTGGCAACATTGTGGATGGGCATATATCAAATGCTGAAATTTCCGTTGTCTGTACGATTTTTGAATACCCTACGACTCAGCTAAAATTGTTGCAGTATACGATGGATGCGGACAATGCCGTTGATGTGGTTGGCAGTATTAAAGAAGAAATCAAGGCGAATCCGTGGGTGAAGGCGGTTGAACTGCAGCTGACGACTCTTGGTGTTTCTATGACACCGTTTTGCGATGCGTTCAAGGATGTGGACCCCTCGATTGCGATTTTTGGCGGTGGCGCCATTAATCCGAGTCTGACAAGTACGGAAACATGCATTTTTTCGAATGTGGGCGGATGTTCAGGAAAGGGTGTCCTAGTGCTTTTGATGGGGGGTGAAGACTTCTTTGTCCATACCACCCATGTGATTGGCTGGAAACCCCTTGGCCGTGAATTTGTAGTGACAAAAGCAAGGGGGCCGGTGCTGTATGAACTGAATGGCGAGCCCGCTTATGAAGTCTATCACCGCTATTTGAATATCCAGAATGACGAACACTTCATTTACAACACGCTGGAATTCCCGTTGTTCTACAAACGCAATGGAATCGATATCATGCGTGCGCCGGTAGCCTGTAACGAAGATGGTTCCGTAGTCATGTCGTCGGATATCGAAGAAGGCGTGAAGGTGCGCCTTGCTTATGGCGACCCGTGGACAATTCTTGAAAGTGTCCGAAAAGACGGCCATAATATAGGGGTTTTTAGCCCTGAAATAATCAAGGCGTTTTCTTGTGTAGTACGTCGAATCTTTTGGGGTAAAGAAGAAATCAGTGGTGAAACGCTCCCGCTGCAGAGCATTGCGTCTACTTCGGGTTTCTATTCCTCTAGCGAATTCTTGCGCACGGGCTGTTGCGTGAACCAGCACAATGCGACTCTTGTGATTGCAGGAATGCGCGAAGGCAAGGGTGGGGAGCGTTATGATTTCGAAATGCCCGAGGAGGCGTTCTCGGGCAAGGTTTCCATGATTAACCGTCTGGCTACTTTTATCGATGTGACGGCACAGGAACAAGCAGAAACTTATGCGAAATTGCAGTTGACCTCTATTACGGATTCCTTGGCGGAGGTGTTTAACCGTGGCGAGATTCAACGCCGAATTACCCAGTGCGTGACGGCGGGGCGACCTGGCTGTCTTGTAATGCTCGATATCGATAACTTCAAACAAATTAACGATACCTGGGGCCACAAGGAAGGTGATAACGTTATTCAAGAAATCAGCCGTCTTTTGAGAAGAGTTGCCGATGAAACCGGAGTATCCGGGGTCGATGCGGCTGGCTTTAATATGACTGATTTTTGGGAGATGTGTGCAAAGGAATACGAACTTCATGGTGGAGACTCTTTACAGCCTGTTCCTGTGATTCTGAATGTAAAATCTCCCATTGGCCGTTGGGGAGGCGAAGAATTTATGGTGCTTTTGCAGGATTCCTCGTTAAAAACGGCTATAGATTTTGCTGATAGGGTGCGTGTCTCGTTCAATGATATTACATTTGAAAAAGCTGGACGTCGTTCCGTGAGTGCCGGTGTAACCGAACTTCGGAAGGGCGAAAGTGCTGATGCTGCAATCGTTCGCGTTGACAAGGCTCTTTATAGAGCCAAGAAAAACGGCAAGAACTGCATTGTGGTATCAGAAGGAGAAAATGATGGATAGCGTTGTCAAAGCGAAAATTGATTCCTTGTACGAGGCTTTTTCGGTACTTGCGAATGGTGCCTATACCTATGTCACCGATATGAGAACGGATTGGACCCGCTGGTCTAAAGAGGCTGTTCGCTATTTCGGTTTACCTGACGAATATATGCAGGGAGTTGCATATGCCTGGATGGAACATATCCATCCGGATGACCGCGCCGCTTATAAAGAAAATATCGATAAGGTCATGAACGGCCAGGTAAACGAGCATAATCTTCAGTATCGAGTGCTGACAAAAGATGGTCGCTATATTGTTTGTACTTGTCGTGGCGTATTGCTGCGAAATGAAAATGGCGTGCCTGATTATTTTGGTGGCATCATCAAGAATAACGATACCCTGAGTTATTTTGACGACGTGTCCAACATGAGAAGCCTTTACGGTTTTTTGGAAGACTTACAGTCGGCAAGTTGGCGTGGCGAGAGCCTGCAAATTATGATTCTTGGCATCAATGATTTCTCGCGCCTGAATGAAATTTACGGCTATACCTTCGGAAATCGCGTGCTGCAGGACTTTTCTAGGATGATCAAGACTGAGGCCCATGGCATGGGCGACTGGTACCGAATGGATGGAACCAAGTTCGCAATAGTCTGCCAAAGAGCTTCTGTTGATGACCTGAAGAATCTGTACAAACGCATCCAGTACAACTCCATTCAGAATTTTAATGTGGACGGAACCCGCGTGGTTCTTTCGTTTGTGGCTGGAGCCATTAATCTGGAAAAGTTTGATGTCAGCGCAGAAACCGTGTATTCTTGTTTGCGCTTTGCTTATTATGAGTCCAAGAATAATCACTTGGGTGAACTGTTCATCATTAAGAACAACGTAAATGATGACAAGCGCTTTGCGATTGAACGAATCAACGTCATCCGCAATAGCATAGTGAACAACTGCGAAGGATTCTACCTGTGTTACCAGCCGATTGTGGATGCCAATACAGAAAAGGTGATTGGCGCAGAATCCTTGATCCGTTGGAAAAACGAGGAATATGGCGTTGTTCCCCCGGTAGAATTTGTAGATGTTTTGGAACAAGATAACTTGTTCCCCGAATTGGGTAAGTGGATTTTAAAATCCTCTATCAGGGATGCGAAAAAGTTCTTGGATTCTTGTCCGGGTTTTGTGATAAACGTGAACCTTTCGTACACGCAGCTTGAAAAGCCTGACTTTGTTGAAAGTGTCTTGGCCATTCTGGAAGAAGAAAAATATCCGCCGCAGAACCTGTGTCTGGAAATTACGGAACGCTGCCGTCTTTTGGATATGGCTCTACTGAAGGATATTTTCACGAGGCTCCGCAATCGGGGTATCAAGGTGGCTCTTGATGACTTTGGTACGGGATACAGTTCCATCGGCGTTCTACGAGAACTTCCGGTGACTACGGTGAAAATTGACCGTAGCTTTGTGATGAACATTGAACAGGATCCTTCGGATCAGAAAACGGTGCGCTTTATTTCGGAACTGGCCGATTCCTTCTCTTCTTCAGTGACGGCAGAAGGTATCGAAACGCCTGAAATGCGTGAATTCCTGCTGCGCTTTAAAATCAAGAGCTTGCAGGGCTTCTACTATTCGAAACCGCTCCCTGTTGACGAGTTTATGGACAAATACGTGAATGTGTAAGATATAGTTCTTACTATATTTTTACCCATGAAGAATATTCTTGAGCGTCTGGGCATTGGCCGCAGGCATTTTACTATTGTTGGGATTACGCTGTCCGTACTGGTTGTCGCATTCCTCATTTTCAATAATCTGACCGTTTCTTACGCTAGGCGTTGGGATATCGATTGGGGATATTACTCCATTCTTTCGACCTTCATTCTGCTGATTGTGGGCGTGCTGGTCAATATTCCTGTTATTGCCCAGGGTTGGAAAGGCTTTAAACCATCGGGAAAAAGCATTTGTGCCTTTGCGGGCATCGCCCTTGTGTTCTCGGTATTCATGTTCGGGAACATTAGCAATACTCACCGAGTCTTGAGCGATGAAACCAGCTGGGACTCTATGGGACTCCAGATGTATTTCCAACATACTGGTGGTATTTGTAACGAAGGTGTGTGGAACAATGGGGTGCTGGATTGTAAAACCGAGGTGAACAATTTTAAGGGCAAGGCTCTTGGTTTTGTTTATTCGTTGGTTTTCAATTTTGCATCTCCCAACCGTGATACCGCTTTGCTGGTGAACTTCCCGTTCTACTTGCTCAGCTTGCTGTTCTTCTTCTTTGCCCTTTCCAAGTGGTTCAAGGATGAATGGGCGGCGCTCGCGGCGACGGCATTCCTGGGCGGCATGCCTATTTACCTGTTACAGGCCCGGTCTGCTTCAACCGAAGTCCTTTATATATTCCTGCTTGCCGTTTTGATGGCATGGTATGCTTTTGTTCCGGCAAGTAAGGTGAATTGGAAGCACTTCTTGCTTACGGTGCCGCTGTTGGGGTTCTTCGCCCAGACCAGACAGGAAACCGTGTTTGCGTTTATTCCCTTCGCCCTTTACTACTACAAGTATTTCTTTGAAAAGGCCCACAGGCTTCCGCTGTTCGTGGCTGCAGTGATTGCCGTGAGCTGGCCTTCGGTGAACACGATGGCTGCTTACCGCGGTTACGATTTCCAAGGGGGCGAGCATGCGGCCCATTCTCTGGAAAACTTCTGGTTCAATCTGAAGACGAATATCGAAGTCATGTTGAATCTGGATAAGGACCCGTCTTTTGGCGGCATTATGCAGAATCCCTTCTACACGACTTTTACCATTATTTTGCTTGCGGCTACGGCTTGGCTCCTGTTCCGCTTGATTTATTCTCGGTGCTACAGGCGCGGAGCCTTGCTTGGCATTCTGTTCTGCCTTCAGATTTTTGTGATTCTCCTGAATGTGTCGGGAACCTTCACCATTGACATTAACCAGCGTTATGTGTTGGTGGCGCTTCCGTTGTTTGCCCTGATTATGGCCCTTGGCCTGTACGATGCCTTGGTATTCTCGACAAAGATGAAACCCGATGCTGCGGGAAAGATTACTCTGGCTGTGGCGACTGCACTTTCGGTGGGTCTCATGATTTACCATGGGGACAGCTACCGCCACAATATGCTCTATTACAAGAACAAGCTGCTGGGTGAAGAGGATTACTTGGACAAGGCCCTTGAAAGCTACCCCAAGAATTCCATCTTTATTTACGCTCGCCCGTGGCAGATGCTTGCTTCTGGCCACAGCTCTTTTAGTGAACGTTCCTTCATGAGCTGGGACAATGAAACTTTTGCTAAGTGGCAGCAGGTTTCGGGTGGAAACATTTACATGGTGCGTGGTCAAGACGGCTATGGCGAATTGAATCGCAAGTCCCGTGTGGTGGGCTTCAAGACCACGGATCAGGTGGACGAAATCCTGAAGGACTACAAGAGCGAAAGAGTGTTGATTGAACCAAAACTCTTTGGCTATCCTTTGGCGATTTATAAGATTACGGCAAAGAAGGGGGTGTCTACCTACTTGCAGAATTTCTTTGTGAGCGACATGGAAAACAATGCCATGATCGTGAACAAGCGGTTCCCCGAAACCATCACTTACGCTTATTCCTTGAACGGGGAACTTCAAGAAGAATTGATGCTTTCGTTGCCGTCGGATACATTGATGCTGGATTCTACCAAGATCAAGGCGGGCATGAACCGTGTGACTCTTGAATGCGTGATGCCGGATGCCGACACCCTTAGATTGGTGAAGGACTTCTTTGTGGAATCACCTGAAGCGCTGTTGCTATCTGACCTGAAGATGGATAGCTTTGATCAGGGTTGGGGACAGCCCCAGAAGAATACGACGGTGGAACACCGGAAGATTACCATTGACAAGGAAGTCTTCCGTTACGGAATCGGATCCCATGCTCCCTCATTTATGAAGTTTACGCTCCCACGTTCCTTCGACAAATTCCATGCGACAATTGGTCTTGACGATGAAAGTGTTGGTGGCGATGGCGCATCTTTCATTGTGCTGGGTGATAATCGAGAACTGTTCCGCAGTAAGCGCATGTATTCCACCGAAAAGCAGACTATTACGGTGGATGTCAAGGGCGTGCGTGTCTTGGAACTTCGCCTGGACGAAGGTGACAAGCACGACAAGGATTATGATCACGGCGATTGGGCCAATGCCTGGTTGGAGGCTACTCGTTGAAAGTCCTAGTTGCACCTTTGGATTGGGGGCTTGGGCATGCGACCCGTTGCGTGCCCGTGATTCGTGAGTTCCTGAATCAAGGTGCTGAGGTGGAATTGGCGGTGGTGCGTTCAAACGCCACTTTGTTGCGGGGATTCTTCCAGGAACTTCGTCAGCGGCTGGCTCCGTCTTACAATATCGTTTACCCTAAGCACGGGTATAACATGGGACTGTGGTTGGCCAAGAATGGCATCCATTTGCGGAAGGTGATGAGTTATGAGCATCGCTTTGCCGAAGAGATGGTGGAACGTTACCATTATGATGTCCTGGTTTCCGACAACCGTTTTGGATTCTATAGCCATCGTGCGAAATCCATTTATATGACGCATCAGCGTCGCATTGCCTTTCCCAAGGTGCTTTCGACTTTTGAGCCCCTGGGTATGCTTTGGCACGCTTCGGTCATGAAACACTTTGATGAAGTCTGGGTTCCGGACTTGCCTGATTTTCCGGGGTATGCGGCAGGGCTTTCCCATGTGGACAAGTCACCGGTGCCGGTAAAGTTTGTAGGGGCCTTGTCCCGTTTTGAAAACCGTCTCGGGACTGATGCGCCCCGGACTTACAAGTTCGTGGCTGTTGTTTCTGGCGTGGAACCGGCGCGGAGTCGTTTTGAATCGATACTGCGCAAGGTGCTTGCCAAGGTTCCCGGTCGTCATGCAATCATTTTAGGTAAGCCTATTCTAGGGGTGAAATCCTGGAGTGAAGGTAATATCGATTTCCATACTCATTTGCCGGATAGGGAATTTGCTGAAGTTGTTCGCGGTGCCCAGTGGGTGGTGTCCCGCGGTGGTTACAGTACGGTGATGGATATGGCTGTCCTTGGTGCAAGGTGCATTTTTGTGCCGACTCCTGGACAGTATGAACAGGTGATTCTGGCCCGGGATTTAGCCCATGAAGGTTATGCGGCTACCATCAGCGAAGCAAATTTTTCCATCGAGACCTTGCTTGCGACTATCAGCGAAAAAGAAAATGTTTCGCTGCCGAAACCGAAGGATAACGACCTTCTGAAAAATGCTGTTAGAGAACTAATTTCTCATTCCTGATTTCACATTTCACATCACAAATCTCCACTATGCCTCAATTTATTCTTGCTTTCCCGATGACAAAAGAAGTGGGCGAACCGCTCGCTTTAACCGAAACAGCAATGTTAGCAGCCGATGCGACATCTGCAATCATTCCCGGTTGCAGCGTGATGTTCAAGGTGGTCCGCAAGGAACATGTGCCTGGACTTGCCGATATTTTCAAGGAGCATCAGGATATTTCTGCAGATGCTGCGGCGGCAATTGAAGCGCACAAGTCCCTGCTGTTCTTGCTTGGCGAAGTCAAGAATATTGATGAAGTGACCCAGGTGAATATGGCGATTCTCAAGGTGTTCAACGCGGGCGCTTTGGGCGTGTACATGCAGCAATGCGGTGCGGCCTGGACCGATGCGGGTTTCCGCGAAGAAGTGGGTGACGGCGAATATCCCATGGATCCGTGGATTAACTTTGTGGAAGCGGGCGAGACCATCTATACGCTGGGCCTTGCAACCTTCATGCTTCCGGATTTGTGTATTGCGGTCTCGGCCGAAGATCCGCAGGAAGCTTTACTCATGGCTGCCGACAGCCTGTTCGGTGATGGCGTTCCTGCCAAGTCCGGTTCCGAAGTGGATTTGGGCGAAGGTATCCACTATGTACTTCGTCAAGAAGCGAAGAATCCATTTCCAAAAGAATCCCCTGAATACAATAAACAGGGGATTCTCAGATTGATTAAAAAGTAAAGCAGGAACTTATTTAAAGTTCTTTCCCAGAATTGCGGTGACGTTCTTGAGAATGCCTTCGGCAACGTCAGGCTTGTTCATGGAATACACGTGAACGTTGGTGATGCCGTTGGCATACAGGTCGATAATCTGATCGCTGGCGTAAATGATACCGGCCTGCTTCATGGCTTCGGGATCGCTACCGAATTTGTCCACTAGCGACTTGAAGCGCTGCGGCATAAAGGAGCCGGAAAGCTTGATGGCGCGTTCCACCTGGTTGGCGTTGGTAATCGGCATAATGCCGGGGAGCACGGGGCAGTTGACGCCTGCGTCGCGCAGCTTGTAGAGGAAGCTGAAGAACAGGTTGTTGTCGAACACCATCTGAGTGGTGAGGAAGTCTGCACCTGCATCCACCTTTTCTTTAAGGTGCTGGATATCTTCGGCCTGGTTTGCGCTTTCGGGGTGCTTTTCGGGGTAGCAAGCGGCGCCAATGCAGAAGTCGGCATCAGAGGCCTTGAGTTCGCGAATGAGCTCGACGGCATAGTGGTAGTCGCAATTGTCGCGGCCCTTTTCGATGAGTTCCGGGGTCAAGTCGCCGCGAAGTGCCATGACGTTCTTGATGCCTGCGGCCTTCATGTCTTCGATGCGCTGGTGCACGGTTTCCTTGCTGCTGGAAACGCAGGTAAGGTGGGCAAGCATCGGAATGCCGAACTTTTGCTTGAGATTCTTGGCGATATCAAGAGTGAAGTGGCTCACGCCGCCGCCTGCACCATAGGTAACGCTCATGAAGGCGGGACCAAGGGCTGCAATCGATTCGGTGGCGGCTTTTACGCTTTCGAAGCTCGTCTCCTTTTTAGGCGGGAACACTTCGAACGAAAGACTCATCTTGTCTTGCTTCAGAATGTCTACAATCTTCATAATCTCTCCGTGGGCGGGTCCGACTGGCACCCTAAGTCTATGCAAATATGTTGATACGTGCATAAATATATAAAGTTTCTAGAAAAGTGGCAAGCGGAAAAGCGGATGATTTCTGTAAAAAAGCAATCCGCCGGCGCGAGGCCGACGAATTGCATTTTTGAGGTTCGGATTATTATGAGGTTCTGGAGATTAGTAAATAAACAACATCTCACGATACTTTGGCAGCGGCCACTTTTCGTCGGGGATAACACTTTCGATCTTGTCGACGATAATGCGGAGGTTTGCCATGGCATCGAGGATTGCTTCGTGCTTGTCGCCGAGAGCGGCTTCCATCTGGGCAACGGCGGCTTCGAGATCCTTGAGCTTGTCGCCCAATTCGCGAGCGTAAGCGTCGACGGGGTAGAATCCCTGGGTCTTTGCCATTTCGTTAGCCTTGAGGGCGTTGCTGTAAGCGCAGAGCACCTGCGGAAGCACCACGTTCTTCGCGATGTCGAATGCAATCTTGCCTTCGATGTGAATCTTCTTGTGGTAATCTTCCATGTTGACTTCGTAACGGGAGTCGAGTTCGCGCTTGTTGAACACGCCGTACTTTTCGAACAGGTCCACATTTTCTTTCTTGTTGAGAGCCTGGAGGGCTTCCATGGTGGTGCGGATGTTCGGAAGACCGCGCTTGGCAGCTTCTTCCACCCATTCGTCGGTGTAGCCGTTGCCGTTGAAGATAACGCGCTTGTGTTCCTTCACGATTTTCTGCAACAGGTTCTGCAGTTCTTCGTGGAACTTGTCGGCCGGTACGCTCTGCAGCTTGTCGGCAATGAGGTCGAAGGCTTCGGCAACGATCGTGTTGAGGATGACGTTCGGTTCAGAGCAGCTCTGGCTAGAACCCGGAGCGCGGAATTCGAACTTGTTGCCAGTGAAGGCGAAGGGCGATGTACGGTTACGGTCGGTAGCATCGCGCGGGAGCGGCGGGAGCGTGTCAGAACCGAGCTTGAGGGCGCCGGCCTGCTTGCTGGACTTCGGATCGCCCTTTTCGAGCTGGTCGATGACGTCGGCGAGCTGGTCGCCGAGGTACATGGAGATGATTGCCGGAGGAGCTTCGTTGGCACCGAGACGGTGGTCGTTACCGGCGCTAGCGACTGCCATACGGAGCAAGTCGGCGTGGGTGTCGACAGCATAGATGACGGCGCAGAGCGTGGTGAGGAAGATGGCGTTCTGGTGCGGGTCCTTGCCCGGGTTCAAGAGGTTGGTCTTGCCGTAGTTCACGGACCAGTTGTTGTGCTTACCGGAACCGTTGATGCCGGCGAACGGCTTTTCGTGCAGGAGGCACACGAGTCCGTGGCGGTCAGCGACCTGGCGGAGCACTTCCATAATCTGCATGTTGTGGTCGCAGGCGAGGTTCACTTCCTCGAACATCGG
>JAFXLS010000114.1 GCA_017530965.1 Fibrobacter sp. | reverse complement strand
GCGAGTTTGAGTTCGCCGACGGCGGCTTCCAGGTTGTTCGGACGGCAAATCTTCATCTTGTCGAGCGCGCCTGCGGCAGAGCGGGCGACAGCCGGCGTAATGCCGCACATGCCCTTGGCCGGGAGCATCAAGAGGTCTACGCCCAGGGCGAGCGCACTACGGATGCAGGCGCCCAGGTTGCGCGGGTCTTCGATGTTGGTGCCCACGGCAATCAGCTTGCGTTCGCCTTTTTGCTTGGCGGCAAAGTATTCTTCGCGAATGTCTTCCCAAACGAGAAGTTCCTTTTCGTTCAACAGGGCGACCACGCCGTGGTGCTGCGTCGTATAAGTATTCAGAACCTTGGAATCCACCTGCTGCACGTGCACATGGGCACGCTTCGCGAGTTTCTGTAGTTCGTAGAGCTTGGGATTGCCCGACTGGTGCATAAATAGCACGCGGTGGACTTGCATGGGGCTGCGTTCCAGAAGGTCGGTCACTTCGCGGATGCCGCCGATAGCGGTTTGCGGGGCGCCATCAGGGTCGCCAAAACTCACGCGGCGGTCGCCATCGGTTTTGCGGCGTGTAAAGCCGTCGCGCTTTTCACCGAAGCTGTCGCGCGGCTTGAATTCTTTGCGCGGTTCGCGGAAACCTTCACGCGGTTCGCGGTCCTTGAAGTCGTGGCGGATAATGCCGAATTCAGTTTCTTTGTTCTTGTCGAAAGCCATTTTTTTTCCTTTTAAAAATTTTCCTTGGATTGCTTCGCACTGCGTGCTCGCAATGACGTTTTGTCTTAGGGTTTTTCCCTACAAATGATAATCTGGTCCATCTTGATGTCGGTCAGCTTTTGCACAAGCGGCTCGACGCTAATCTGCTTGGGCGTCGCGATGCCTGCCTTGTGGGCGTTCGGGTGCTTTACCAAAAAGCGGTCGTAGTAACCCTTGCCGTGCCCGCAGCGTTCGCCGGTCAGGTTGAACTTGGTGCCGGGAACCAGGAACACGGTGAAGTCGCCTTCGTAGGCCGGAATGTCGCCGCGGGGTTCCATGATGCCGAACTTGCCCTTGACCAAATCTTTCTTGAGGCTTTGCACGTGGCAGAATTCCATGGTCGTTGGGCCCGTGCAGCGGGGAAGCAGCAAGCGGTCTTCGTCGGCGAGTTGCTCGATAATCGGCATAATATTCGGTTCGCCCGTGAGCGGGTAGAACGCCGCCACCTTGCGCGATTCCCTGTAGCCCTTGATGGCGTGGATTTCTTCCCACGGGTTCCCGATGAGTTCTTCGCCGTCGCGTTTTTTGCGCAACATCTCGAAAAGCGGCCTGGAGCCGAAAATCAAGAGGAGTAAGGCAGAAACGAGAAGTACAGATTCCATAGTATGCCTGCGGGGGATTTGTCCAGTAGCGGGCGGTTGAGGTGAGTCGTAAAAAATTAGTCGGGGTCGCCTACGCGCTTTGCGTTGGGCAGGTTCTGTTGCAAAATTTCAGTCCACAGGGCGCGCTGCCAGTTCATGAGGTGCGCTTCTTCGTAGCGGGCCTCCCAGGGCATGTCACCCGGAGCGGCAAGCCAAATGAGCTGCGCCTTGTTGGCCAAGAGCGACGGGTCGAGCTCCAGTTCTTCGGCTTTAAGGTCGCGCCAGGTCTTGAGTACCGAGAGCAGGTCGGAGTTCGGCACCACCGGCGGGGGCGGGGCCTTGGGGAGTCTCTCGGGCCAGTCCGATTGCGGCACGGCCACGGCCGTCTGCAGCATGTTCACGAACGAATCCAGACGCTCGTCGCGGAAATTGCGGGGAAGCTTCGGCAACTTTTCCACGTCCACAGTCGGGAAATTCGCCTCGCTGCGGCGGGCGATTGCAAGCATCAGTTCCACCGGCATCACCTTGTAAGGCGGGCGGTCGAGTTCCTGGGCCTGGTTTTCGCGCCATTCCCAGAGGAACTTGAGCACGTTCAGGGCGCACGGCGAAAGCGGGGCAGAACCCGTGACTCGCCAGGGGTCCTTTCTCTGCGGTGCAGGGTGCTTGGCGTGTTCGATCAAGGCATCGCACTGTTCGGTAAGCCAACTCATGCGGCCAGCTTCCTGCAACTTTTCTACGAGAATCGCACAGAGTTCGTGCAGGTAGAACGTGTCGTGAATGGCGTATTCGCACATTTCGAGCGGCAGCGGTCGCGTGGTCCAGTCGGCGCGCTGGTTTTCTTTCTTGAGTTCGTCACCGAAGTATTCGCGGACCAAGTCCGCAAGGCCCAGATGATCTTCGCCCAGGATCTTTGCCGCGAGCATGGTGTCGAAAATTTGCTTCGGCGAGAATCCGTAAGTCTGCCACAGCAGTCGCAAGTCGTAGTCGGCGCCGTGGAAAATGAGCGTCTGCATGGCGCGGGCCTTGAACAGAGGGGCAAGGTCAAGCCCACACAGCGGGTCCACAATGTAGTGGTGCTCGCCAATAGTAATCTGGATCAGGCAAAGACGGGTGGTATAATGGTACATGGAATCCGCCTCGGTATCGACGGCGGCCATTTCGTACAGCTCCAAATCCGCAAGCAAATTCGCGAGCGATTCTTCGCTATCTACCAGGATGTATTTCTCGTCTTGCATCGGTAGGGTGAAATGTAATAAAATTTTTGGGTGAAGGGGGGCTTGCTTAATCTTGCGGAAAAAATTTACCGGTGCGCAGCCGCAATAGCGCGGATGATTCTTGTTGGGACTTCGTTTTGCTTTGCAAGTTTGGGCCACTCGGTGACGGCGCTTTTGACTTCATTGAGAATTTTTTTATAGCGCCCCTGTCGCAGTCCTGCAAATTTTGCGACCGCTTTGAAATCGTCTAGCGAGAAATTGTCTCGCTTGCCATTGAATGTCATCTGGTGAGTGCCGGTCCATAGACCTTGCGGATTGTAGGCGTAGGTCATGTCGAATGCGGGAGCGAGTTTCCACGCTCCACTTTTGTCCATCAAGAACCCGATGTTTTTGGCGTGGTCATCTTGGTTGCGGGCGCAGATGTTGAATGCCGCACGGCGGAACATTTCTTCGAGTGCGTCGTAGCCGAGGCCTAGCAGCTTGATGATATTCAGGGCTTGTTCGTAGCTGTAGGCGCCGGGCATGTTGAAGTCGTAGTGGGCAAGGCCGCATAGCGACTGGTAATGCAGCTTTTTCCCGCCCGGCAGTCGGTCGAACCGTCGGGTCATAAAGTGCCTGTGTCCGGCGCATTCGTACAGCTTGCATTCGGTCATGTCTATACCGGCAAGCTTGGCCATTTGCGAGTAAGTGTATTCAATCGCGCCGTACCCAAACAGGTCTGCATTTTCCTTGTCGCCGTTTTGTTCCACATCGTCGAGTTTTAAAAGCCAGTAGCCGAAGTTCGCGTCTGTGGCCACCTGGCCTGAACGCATTTCGCCAGTTGCTTCGTCATAGGCGATGAGGATTTTCGCGCGGGCGCCTCCGGCGGAGGTTCCTACCCGGAGAATGTCCTCGAAGGATTTTGTGTTTTTTTTGCTGAGCTTTTTTGTGGAGAACCGCTTTCGTTGATTCAATACTTCGGCGGCGAAAATTCGCAGGTTTTCTACATCCAGGGAGTCGTCTGTGTGAGAATCGGGGCCTTGCAAGGGGAGAAATTCCAGCGCCCCCATGCCGCGATTCCCTGTGTAGCACAGGCGCTCAAGGGCGGTAAAACTTTCGGGGAGCCGGCCTTGCCGAATAAGCCATGCGTCAATGATTCTGTTGCCGAATTTGTCGGGGATGCTGTCTGCGAAAAGTCCCGGAAGTCCATGGAATGTCTTTGACAGCAGTGGAAACGAATAAATTTGCTTGGATACGGGCATTACTATAGGAGAAGGTTCTATTCCTGCTCCGATAAAATTAGGGGCGTATTCGAAACGCGCTGTTTGCTCGCCTTCGAGCATAGAAAGCGCACCGATGGTCGTTCCCCAGAGTTTTACTTCGACTGCAATCATAATGCGTTACTTGTCTTCGTCCCATACCCAGGGCTTGTTCTTGGCAGGGCTTTCGGCGGCTGAATATTGAGCGGAGTTGTCGGCGACGGAATTTTCGCTGGTGCTTTTCTTGTGAGGAGAGCTTGCGCGTTGGCGGTTCTTGATTTGCCCCATTTGCAAAAGTTGCATGGGCGAGGGAGAATCGTCCGGGAATATACTCAAGAAAGTCTCGAGCATATTGCAGGCCCGTAGTACCTTAACTAGGTTTAACACCTGGACTGAATCGCCGCGTTCAATGCGTTCTACGGTTCCCTTGCTGACTCCGGATATTTGGGCGAGCTGGGCTTGTGTCCAGTTGTTCCTTATGCGGAATGCCGCCATACGTTTCCCGAGTAGGGCTAGTGCGGACTCGTCGGTTTGTGCTTTGTATATCGCCATATTTTCTCCCGTTGTTTAAATTGAATATAATAAAAATTGAATCTAAAAACAATAGTATTTCATTAGATTTGGTGAATTATTGCAGAAACTATGCGTTTATTCTTTAGATTTAGTGAATTATTTTTTTTTCTAAAAAAGAGCGGGGAAGGGATTGACTGCTGCGTCAGTCTCCGAGCTTTGCATGAGAGCGGTCAAAGGGATTGATTCGTCGCTAGTCTCCGGTCTGCGGCCGGCTAGCTCCTCACCCTGGCGGGCCTCCCGCCCTTTAGGGCGTGAGTTCCTAAATAATTCGCACGCGCTTCGCGCAACTCATTATTTAGTCGGCCCCTCTTCTCGTCTCCGAGTCCCGTTCACGCGAATAAAAAAGAACGCCACCGTTAAGGTGGCGTTTCTTTTTTAGAGCGGGAAAAGGGATTGTTAGCCCGCAATATTCCTTGCTTGCGCAAGGTTGCGGTCTAACCCTACGGGCTCGATGCAAGCTGCGCTTGCCTCAAGCTCATAATTTGCCTCTTCGCACTTCGTGCATGAGCCAAATTATGCCGCACCCTCTCCCCCAAGGGGTCTCGGGTCCGACCCATTATCATTCGAATACAAAAAAGGCCTAGCTTTATGCTAGGCTTCTTTTGTATTCGAGCGGGAAAAGGGACTCGGACCCTCGACCCCGACCTTGGCAAGGTCGTGCTCTACCAACTGAGCTATTCCCGCGAGGTTGCCCAATTATAGAATAATTGGGCGGAGGTGTCAAGGGGATGGTTCCGCAAAAAATGAAATTTTTTGCGGAAAGCGGCTTTTGGGGGCGTTACCCCTTGCGGTAACCGTTCGGGTTGTTCTTCTGCCAGTTCCAGGCGTCGCGGCACATTTCCTCGATGCCGAACTGGGCCTTCCAGCCGAGTTCTTTGTAAGCCTTCTCGGGGTTGCAGTAGCAGGTGGCGATGTCGCCTGCGCGGCGGGGCTTGATGCTGTAGGGCACCTTGATGCCGTTTACCTTTTCAAAAGCGTGCACCACGTCGAGCACGGAGTAGCCGTGGCCTGTTCCCAGGTTGTAAATGGCGAGTCCGCACTTGTTTTCGATGGCCTTGAGCGCGCTCACGTGGCCCGAGGCGAGGTCGCAAACGTGAATGTAGTCGCGCACGCCGGTTCCGTCGGGGGTGTCGTAGTCGTTGCCGAACACGCCGAGTTCCTTGCGGATGCCCACGGCGGTCTGCGTAATGTAAGGCATTAAGTTGTTTGGAATTCCGTTCGGGTCTTCGCCGATGCGGCCGCTCGGGTGTGCCCCAATCGGGTTAAAGTAGCGGAGCAGCACCACGTTCCATTCGGGGGCTGCCTTCTGTACGTCGATCAGTACCTGTTCCAGCATCGACTTTGTCTGGCCGTAAGGGTTGGTGATGGCGCCCTTCGGGCATTTTTCGGTGATGGGAATTTCTGCGGGATCGCCATATACGGTGGCCGACGACGAGAAAATGATGTTCTTGCAGCCGTTGTTGCGCATGGCGTTCAGGAGTACGAACGTGGCGTTCATGTTGTTTTCGTAGTATTCCAGCGGCTTGGCGACGGATTCGCCTACGGCCTTGAGTCCGGCAAAGTGGATGCAGGCGTCAAAGTGGTTTTCCTTGAAGATCTTGTCCATGGCGGCAGCGTCGCGGGCGTCTGCCTTGATAAAGGGAATTTCTTGCCCGACGATTTCGCCGACTCTGCGGAGCGATTCGTCGCAGGAATTAACCAGGTTGTCGACGGCGACAACGGAATGGCCTGCCTTATAAAGTTCGATAATCGTGTGGCTGCCAATATAGCCTGCGCCACCTATAACTGCAATTTTCATTACAAATCCTCAATTTTCAGGCTAAAAATACAAAAATGGGGGCGTTTGGGCGAGCTTTTAGAGAAAAAGGGGGCGAATTTTGGGTTTTGACCTTGACATGGCGCTTGCAAAAATGTATATATGAAAATATGAATAACTGTTCATGTATCAAAAATGTGAAAAACGAAGTCTCGATGGATGTTCTTTTCGAACTGTCGGAGTTCTTCAAGTTCTTTGGCGATACCACGCGTATCCGCATTATCCATTTGTTGCTTTCAGGTGAAGTCTCGGTGAACGATATTGCCGAAAAGTTGAATCTGGAACAGTCGGTGGTGAGCCACCAGTTGCGCATTCTGCGTACGGCGAACTTAGTGAAGCCGCGTCGCGACGGTCGCAAAATGTTCTATTCGCTCGACGATGAACATATCGGTTTGATTTTCAATACGGGTCTCACGCACATTCTGCATAAGAAGGGTAAGTAAATGTCTGCGGTTTTAGAAATTCTGGAAAAGTTTGTTTGGCAATTCTTTACGCTGTTTTCGGAGATGGCGCCGTTCCTGCTGCTCGGCTTTTTGCTTGCCGGCATTTTGCATGTGTGGGTGCCGAACCATTTGTATGTACCGAAAATTTCTAAGCCAACTTTTAAATCGGTGCTTTGGTCGGCGCTGTTTGGTGTGCCGCTCCCAATTTGCAGTTGTGGCGTGATCCCAACATCGATTGCACTCCGTAAAGAAGGTGCAAGCAAGGGTGCGAGCGTGAGTTTCTTGATTTCGACGCCTGCGACGGGTGTGGATTCTATTCTGGCGACGTATTCGCTGCTGGGTGGACCGTTTGCGATTTTGCGCCCGGTTGCTGCTTTTGTGACGGCAATGCTTGGCGGCGTGTTTACGAATCTGGTCACGAAAAATGAGCCGGAAACAGGCGTTGCTGTCATTGGTGAATCGCATGAACATCGCCACGAACATCATCATGAACACCATCACGAGCACGAACATTGCGGCTGCGAAGGCGAGCACTGCTCCTGCGACCATGATGATCACGATGAACACGAGAAAAAGTCTTTTGCGCAAAAGGTGAAAGAAACGTTTGAATATGGCTTTGTGAACATGATTGGCGATGTGAGCAAGTGGCTGATTATTGGCCTTTTGCTGGGCGCCTTGATTGCAGCTTTTGTGCCGGATGATTTCTTCTTGTTCTTGCATGAATATCCGCTGCTTTGCATGTTGGTGGTGCTGGTGCTTGCTATGCCCATGTACACTTGTGCGACAGGTTCTATTCCGCTGGCTTTGGCTCTTGTTGAAAAAGGCGTTACTCCGGGTGCGGCCTTGGTGCTGTTGATGGCTGGTCCTGCAACGAGTATTGCAAGCATGCTGGTGGTGGGCAAGGCCTTTGGCAAGCGTACTCTCGTAGCTTACCTTGTTTCGATTGCATTAGGAGCGATGTTCTTTGGCTTTATTGTCGACACGTTCCTGATGGATACGTTCCTTGGATCGATGCTCCCGCATGGTTCTGCAGAATGTCACGGTCACGGTGCGCTTGGCGTGTTTGACTACGTTTGCGCGATTGTGTTTGCTGCGCTGATTATTTATGCGAAGTTTGCGCATAAGGGTTGTGGCTGCGGACATTGCGGCTGCGGTTGCGAAGATCATGATTGCTGCTGCGAAGGCGAAGACCATTGCGAATGCGGTGAACATCATCATGAACATAATCATGAACATGGTGAAGGCGAATGCCGTTGCCATGAACATTCTCACGAACATCACCATCATGACGAACATGTCGTTAAAACTTATCGCGTGAATGGCATGAGTTGCAGTCACTGCAAGGCTTGTGTCGAAAAGGCCGTAAGGGTTCTAGACGGCGTGATTTCGGCCGAAGCCGATGTCGCGAAAAAGGAACTTCGCGTGGAGTGGCATGACGAAGACGATATAAACGAAACCGCCCTCAAGAAGGCGGTCGATGAAGCCGGTTTTGAATTCGGCGGAAAAGTTTAACGGGCTCTGCTTGCGAAAATCTCGAAGTCTTCGGGAGTCGTAAGCTTGTCGTTCAGGGTGTTACCCTTTACAATGTAGACCGGCTCGCCGAAATACTCAAGAATGCTAGCCTCGTCAGTGGGAGTAAAGTTTAAAGGCTCTGCGGCAATGCGCCCGTAGAGCTTTTTCAGTAAGGCGACAGAAGCTGCCTGCGGGGTCTGTGCCATCCATACGGTGTTGCGGTCGATGGTCTGCTGAACGCAGCCGTCTTTTGCAATCTTGATGGTGTCAACGGCGGGCTTTGCCACAAGGCAGCTGCCTTTTTCGACAAGCGTCTTGCAAACGTCAAGGATGATTTCTTTACTGATGAACGGACGCGCCACATCGTGCACCAGCACGAATTCGGCGTTGCTCGTGAGCGCGTTCACGCCGTTTTCCACGGACTGCCAACGCTCTGCGCCACCCACGACGATTTTTAGTTTCGGGTGCGAAAAATCTTTTTCAAAGTGGTCTTTCCAGTCGGCAGGCACGGCCATCACGACTTCGGCGATTTCATCCATCGAAAGGAAGGTTTCGAGGCTGTAACGGTAAACGGGCTTGCCGCCCAGAACCATGAGCTGCTTGGGAATGTTTCCGCCCATGCGCTTGCCAAGTCCCCCCGCAGGGAGTACCGCTGCAAATTTACCAATCAAGTTTGCTTCACACATACCGAAAATCTAATATTAATTATCAATCATCAATTATCAATTAGTCGCCCACGTGTCCGTTGTGAAGCCGTTCCAGGTAATCCTTGGTTTCTTTGGCGGCAATTCCGCTCAAGAGAATCAAGGCGACCAAGTTCGGGAATGCCATGAGTCCGTTAAAGATGTCGGCGCTGGTCCAAACTGCGCTTACGGTGAGGTAGGGGCCGATAAAGATAGCGGCGATGTACACCCAACGGTAAATCAGCGTTGCCTTGGCATTCTTGCCGCCCATCAGGTACTGCAGGCATTTTTCAGAATAGTATGCCCAACCGAGAATGGTCGTGAAGGCGAAGAATACAAGGGCAATCGCGATGAAGAACGGGGCGATAATCGCACCGGCCGGAACAATGGCGAGTCCGCGAGAGAATGCTTCCATGGTGATGTTTACGCCTTCGAGGCCAAGCTTCGGATCCCATGCGCCCGAAACCACGATGGCAAGACCCGTCATGGTACAAATGATGATGGTGTCGAAGAAGGTGCCTGTCATGCAAACGAGGCCCTGGCGAACCGGTTCCTTGGTCTTTGCGGCAGCGGCTGCAATCGGGGCAGAACCGAGGCCCGCTTCGTTGCTGAAGATGCCGCGGGCAATGCCCTTCTGCATGGCGATAAAGATGGTGCCCACGGCACCGCCGGTAATGGCGCTCGGGTTGAATGCGGCCTGCACAATCGTCTGGATGGCAAGCGGAATCTGGGCGAAGTTCAAGAGCAACAGAAGCACGCAGGCGAGAATGTAAACGATTGCCATAATCGGGACAATGTAGGTCGAAACCTTGGCAATGCGCTTGAGGCCGCCAATGATAACGGTTGCCGCAAAAATCGTAACGAGAATGCCTGCGATTGCGGTGGTCCAAGAAATGGAGTTGCCGCCGAGGTTAATGAATTCAGGGGCGTTCGGGGTGAGGCGGGCCATGGCGCTGGTGATACCGTTCACCTGTGTAATCGTGCCGATGCCGAGAAGGCCTGCGAGTACGCCGAAAATCGCGAACAGGACTGCGAGCCATTTCATATTCCAGCCGAAACGTTCCTTGATGCCGGTTTCGATGTAGTAGAAGGGGCCGCCCAAAACTTTGCCGTCCTGATCGACGGTACGGTACTTGACGGCGAGCAAGCCTTCGGAATACTTGGTGGCCATGCCGAGGAAAGCTGCCACTTCCATCCAGAAGAGGGCGCCCGGGCCACCGGTACCGATAGCGGTGGCGACACCCACGATGTTACCCGTGCCGATGGTGGCTGCAAGAGCCGTGCAGAGTGCGCCAAAGCTAGAAACTTCGCCGTCGCCGCCCTTTTCGTTGTGCAACATGTAACGAATGGCGTTCGGCAAGTTCAAAACCTGCAGGCAACCGAGGCGAATCGTGAGCAAGAAACCCACGAAGAGAACGATGACAATCAGGGGAACTCCCCAAACATAGCCGTCAATAGCATCTAAGATGGAATTTAAAGTTTCCATATATAATCCCGTTAAAAAGGGTGGCTGTTTCGATTAACGGCCCCAAAGATAGAAAAGTTGAACTAGGAGCCAATTTAAATTGCTATTTTTTGACACGGAATAAACAAAAGAGGAAATTATGTGCGAAAATTGCAATTCTAACCGTCCTGTCCGTGTCCGTTTTGCCCCGAGCCCGACGGGCTACCTGCATGTGGGCGGTGCGCGTACTGCTATTTACAACTACTTTTTTGCAAAACACATGGGCGGTACGTTCTACCTGCGTATCGAAGATACCGACCGTAAGCGCTATAACGAAACGGCTTTGCACGACTTGATGCGCGACCTCAAGTGGCTTGGCCTGCAGTGGGACGAAGGTCCGGGTTGCGAAGGCGATTGCGGTCCGTACTTCCAGAGCGAACGCCTGGATATTTACCACCGCGAAATCAAGAAGCTTCTGGATGCCGGCTGTGCCTACTATTGCTTCTGCACCGAAGAACGTCTGCAGGAAGTCCGCGTCGAACAAGAAAAGTCTCATGTGCCGGTGACCGGTTATGACCGCCACTGCCGTAACATCAGCCGCGAAGAAGCCGAAGCCCGCATTGCCGCTGGCGAAAAGGCTGTCATCCGCTTCAAGGTGCCTGAAACTGGCGTCACCGAATTCGATGACATGATCCGTGGCCACATCAGCTATCAGAACGAACTTCTGGACGACCTCGTGCTTATCAAGCGCGATGGTTATCCGACTTACCACTTTGCAAGCGTCGTGGATGACCACCTGATGGGTACGACTCACGTGCTCCGTGGCGACGAATGGATCAGCTCCACGCCGAAACACGAACTCCTTTACAAGGCCTTTGGCTGGCAGCCGCCTGTATGGTGCCACCTGCCGGTGATCCTCGACAAGAACGGCGGTAAGCTTTCCAAGCGTAAGGGTGCTGCCTCCGTGGGTGATTTCCGCGACCTCGGTTACTTGCCCGAAACGCTGGTGAACTATCTCGCTCTCCTCGGTTGGAACCCGGGTGACGACCGCGAAGTCATGACCATCAAGGAAATGGTCGACAGCTTTACGCTGGAACGAATCAATCCGAAGTCCGCAAGCTTCGACGAAAAGAAGCTCCAGTGGATGAACGGCCAGCACATTCACCTGTGCGACGACGGTATGCTCAAGGGAATCATGAAGGAAGGCCTCGTTGCCAAGGGCATCGACCTCTCCAACGAACCGGAAGCTCGCCTCGACGAAATCGTGAAGCAGCTGAAGCCGCGTGCCCACTTTGTGCAGGACCTCGCCGACATGGCTGTGTACTTCTTCGTGGCCCCGACGACTTACGATGAAAAGGGTGCCAAGAAGCACTTTGGCGAAGGCTCCAAGGAAGTGGCAACGCTTGTGCGCGATATGCTCGCTTCTATCGAAGATTTCAAGACTCCGGTGATCGAGAAGGGTTTCTACGACTTGGCTGAACGTTGCGGCCACAAGGTCGGTGAACTCGTGGGTGCTCCGCGTCTCGCTGTTTCCGGTGTTACCGCTGGCCCTGGCCTCTGGGAAATGTTCGAAATCATCGGAAAGGATGAAGTGCTCCGCCGTATCGACGTAGCAATGCCGCTTATGAAATGACGAATGTGTAATGTGTAGTGTGTAATGGTTCTCTCATTTCACATTCCACATCTCACATCCCACACAAACTCATGCGTTCTCAGTTTCCTCATCGATTGTACTCTCAAAGGCTCTTTTGCCGCCGTTGCCAGAAGGTGACGGAACACGGCATTTTTGCCCGAGAGGCTTATTCGACCTTTGGGGGAATGGATCCGCATATTCCGTTACTCTGCAGTTGCGATGCCTGTGGCACTATTTTTGTAGCGTTCTCGAATGAATTCGTCTTTTGCAATCGGGAATTTGTCAACACGGATTATGCCAAGATTTATGGCTATAACCGCATCGTGGCGGGTAATTGGATTTATTTTAAGGGATCTCCCAAACCCGGTGTTGTCAAGAGTATTTTCCAATCGCCGGACAAGCAGATTATCGTTGTCAATTACGATGGCGGCCCGGACCAAAGAATTGAACGGCCTAAAATAGATATTGAATACGAGGAGTCGCCTGAGGGCTACCGTTTGTTGCCCATACAGAGTGCGCAAACTCTTTTAGGTGATTGTATCTACCATGCCATTCGCGATCAGTTTGGCATTGCGGTCGGATTGGTAAACGATGGTGAAAAGGACAAATTGGTGGTGCTCTTAAAAGACAAAACCCTTGTCTTTATTACGCTTCCGCCGTTGTCGCAAAATTTGCCTAACGATAAGTTGTGCTCCATTGTGCAGAATAAATTGGCGCAGGTGTTTCCAGAACATTGTACTAGGGTGTCTGTCGAGGCGGGGCAGGGCATTGTTTATTTGAACGGCCTGGTTAAAAACCTGTCAATTCAGCGTGCTATTGTAAAATGCGTGAATGCGATTCCTAAGGTGCGCGGATGTGTTGACTTTACGCGTGTGGAAACGTCATCGTTCACGACGGATGCTGTAATTGAAAAGACGGTGTATGAGCAGATTGAATCGTCTGTAACGCGCTTGTTTGATTACAAGGTGAATGTGTCGGATGGCAAGGTTCAAATTGAGGCGAGCTGCTATGAAAATGAGCGGCCGAAGGATTTGGAAAATCGCGTGGCCGAAATTCCAGGTGTACGCGACTTGATTTGTCTGGTGTCGGAAATTTACGAACCGATCAATGTTGAACTCTGCAAAAAAGTTGAATCAGAAATTTCTGCTAGTACTTTTTTGCGTGGTGCCAATATTAGGGTGTCTTGCAACAACCGAAGATTTTTGTTGGAAGGCTCAGTCCAGTCCATTTTGCAGAAAGAACTTGCGTTTGCAACTGTTTTGAAAAATGTCAAGACTACATCTATTGAAAATAGATTAAGAATTGTATAGGAGGTGCCTATGGCTACCGGTTACGAAAAAATCAATGCAATCAAGAACAAGTTGAAGGTCAAGCAGACTGTGAACGGCTTGGCAAAGCTGATGAATTGTGGACCGCGCACCATTTTTCGCCATTTGGAAGTGATTAGTGAAGAAAATTGCGGCCTTCGTAAGTTTAAGGAAAACGGTGAAACCTTCTATATTATTCAGACTGACAAAGAAGCGAACTTCAATCAAGAAGTCGTAAAGCAACTTGAAAAAATCAAGAAGAACTTACCTGCAAATGCAGCCCCTGAAATCAAGACGGTTAAGCTTTTGGATAAGGTCATCAAGACTATGCAGACCACGAATCCAGAAGACTTTAAGCCCGAGGCCATTTCGACGGACCCGGATTATGTTTTGGATTACGGCCCGTTCAGCGATGACAAACTGCAAGATACCATGGTGAATCGCGTGCTCAAGGCTATTCATGAAGGTTTTGCTATCAAGATTCAGTATGTCCATGCCACAGACCATTCTGGAATTTCGGAAGAAGTCAAGGAAGTAAATCCGGTCAAAGTGATTATGCGCGTGGATACCTTGTACTTGATCGCTGGTGAAGAAGACGAAAAGGGAAACCAGACTTTCAAAAATTACCTTTTTGAACAAATCAAGAGCGTGCAAGAAACGAACCATGCCATGCCTAAGTTTATTTTTGATGCGACGATGCATTATAAGTATGCCTTTGGCAAGTATACGAGCACTGACAAGCCGGAAGAAGTTTCCCTTGAAATCCGTAATAAGTGGTTGCAGACGCAGTTTGAACGTTCGCATTTTAATCCGGGGATTTCGAAGCGCTACGACAAGAACAAGAATATGATTGTGGACATGAAGCTCCGCATTACGCCGGATTTTAAGACCTGGCTGAAGGGTGTTGCGGGCGATGTTCGCATCTTAAAACCGGCTTCGCTTAAAGAAGAAGTAAAACAGTTGTTGAAAAAGGCTCTCGCTGAGATGGACGCCTAAAATGGAATCGCATAATCTTTCTGACTACAATTTTGAATTTCCCAAGGAACTGATTGCCAGCCGCACGGCAGGCAAGGGGAAAACTCGTATTCTGCACTGCCCCAAGGATGGCGGCGAACGCCATATCATGAAGGCTCCTGAAATTGTCGACCTTTTTAAGCCGGGCGATTGCCTGGTGGTGAACAATACGAAGGTGATTCCGGCTCGACTTTACGGCCATACCTTGCACGGCGGCGAAGTGGAAACCCTCTTGGTGCAGGCTTTGATTCCTACTGAAGATGGCTCTGCCCGCTATGAGGCGCAGGTTCGCCCGGGTAAGGCTTTCAAGATTGGTCGTGAGCTCGATATTGCGGGCGTCAAGACGGTTGTCGAAGACATCAAGGAAGATGGCACCCGCGTGTTGCGTTTTGCGGTGACGCCTGTGGAACTCGAAGCGGTGATGAATCGCGAAGGCCACGTGCCGCTGCCGCCTTACATCGACCGCCCCGATGACGAAGATGATAAGCTGGCTTACCAGACCATTTTCGCGAAGTATTCGGGTGCCGTAGCCGCTCCCACGGCAAGCTTGCATTTTAGTGAGGAAATGCTCGATGCTTTGAAAGCGAAGGGTGTTTACGTAGCCGAAGTTACGCTGCATGTGGGTCCGGGAACCTTCCAGAATATTTCGGTCGAAGACTTTACCCAGCACAAAATGCATGGCGAACATTACGAACTCACCAAGGAAAACGCCGAAATCATCAACAAGGCCAAGCGCGAAGGTGGTCGCGTAGTGACCGTAGGTACCACGAGTACCCGCGTCGTCGAAACCATTGCCGACGCCAACGGTATCGTGAAGGCGCAGAAGGGCGTGACCCATGCGTTCTTCTATCCGGGTTACCGCTACAAGATTGTGGATGGCCTCTTGACCAATTTCCACTGGCCGAAAAGTTCGTTGATTTTGCTGGTGTCCGCCTTTTATGGCCGCGAAAATACGCTTGCTGCCTATAAGATGGCGGTCGAAAACAAGATGAAGCTTTTCAGCTACGGCGACGGTATGCTGATTCTTTAGAGCCCGCTTTTTAAGGCGGTTTCTGGAATCCAGAACCAGTCGGGCCTGAATTCCAGTTCGTAACAAGCTTCGTAGATGGCCTTGCCCAATACATAGGGCGAGGCCTCTGCTTTTAATTGCGGTACGGGAATGCCGCTTTCTTGGCTGTAGCCTTGCAAAAAGGCTTCTGCCGTGACCTGTTCAAATTCTTTGTCGTTGCGCACGGCGCTGGCATAGGCGAAGCTGCGAAGCATGCCGGCTATGTCGGCGGCGGGGGAGCGGAGCCTGCGCCTGTATTCCAAGGTACGAGTAGGTTCTCCCTCAAAATCGAGTATGATAAACTTGCCGTCTTTATAAAGCAGCTGCCCTAGGTGATAATCCCCATGAATGCGTTGCGGTTCGAGGACGCCTGCATAGCCTTCCTGGGCTTGCTGCGACCTGATGCTTTCTACGCGGACAATCAAATTCTCTTTCCCGTTGGCCTTCAACAGTCCAATCAGCTTGTCGTAGGGGACTTCTTCGGTCTGCGGGGCGGTGCCGTCAAGATCCTTGAGCGCCTTGTGCATGATGGCGGTGGTGCGCCCTAGCTGATTTGTTGCATTTTTGTAGAATTCGGTATCGGTGCTTTTAACGTCGGTGAAAATTTCCCAGGCATTCTTGGCGTCGGGAATATGTTCTTCTAGAATCCCGAGGGTGCGCTTGTCGCCGCTTTTTGTGTAGCTGAAATCTCCGTAAAAATCCGGGGCAATTTTGGGGAATCCCTGCGCGGTTTTCTGGCTCAGGTGATTCATGATTTCTGCTTCGGGATGCTCACCGACTTGCAAACGGCGGTACAGCTTGAAAAAGAATTCCCCCTTGGAATAGAATGCAGAATTACTCTGCTCTGCATTCAGGGGCTTGGCGCGTAGCAGAACTTCTTTGGGAAATCTTTGGCCAAAATATTCGGCCAATACAGTACCTATTTTGCTTTCGTCCTCGATGGTGGCGTAAAAATCGCATTCATCTTTTTCAAAACGGATTTCGACAATAGAAATTTTTGTGTCGCCGATAAGGAGAGAATCGTATTCCTTGATAGAATAGACCTTGCGGCCCTTTCCCATAAACCAGCGTTGCTGTGTGATAGAATCCCAATTGCTCATGCCAGGAATCTAGAAAAATCATTTCCTCATCGGCAATGCTGAAAAATATCCTTGGCTTCTTAATGTCGCTAGAATTTTGAGCTGTGTTTCGAGAGGCTCTTTTAGGAGTCCTTCTAGTACGAAATCGGGAATTCTTTTTTGTGGCTTGAATTCTTTGGGAATGTCCTTATAGTCGCTGAGCTGCCAGTTGACAAGCAACTTGGGCAAAAATTGATCCCAAGGAAAAATGTCACCTGGTTTGAGGTAAAAACGTGCAGGCTTCTTGCCGTCTTTGGCTTCCATTAAAAGGGAACCGTCACGAAAGCAACTAAAAAGCACAGCCTGCCTTTCCTCATTGGAGGTGGCCGGCTGTGCGGAAATGACTAACACCATTCGCAATGTGCGAATCCCTATGCGGCGAGTTCCCTTTGAATCTGGGAATACTGATAACTCGAGATCGAAGTGATCTTGAGAATCAGCTCGCGAGTGATGCCGGCTTTGATTAGAGCCTTGGCGTACTGGAGTCTGTTTGTGTTCGACATATGGTTACCTCACACGTTTAGACGTATTCGTTTCTTACTATAAAGATACAATATATTTTTGACATTTCAATGTCAAAAATGAAGTCTTTTTTTGGACTGATTTGGGTATGTTGAGCCTAAATTGTTGATAGACCGTGAGTTAGATTATTTCCTTTAGAACAGGAAATTTTTCACGATATTCTTCTTGTGGTGCAGACTCAATTCGTGCATAAATGACGCCTTCTTTTTGGTCTGTAGAAACCATGATATCACCTTTTGGATTGACTATCATAGAGTTACCGCCATTTAAGGCGTTGCCGGTACAGTTTACGGCGGCAATATACACTTGATCTTCGATAGCTCGGGCTTGCAACAGGGTTTTCCAATGTGCAATTCGTGCGGCGGGCCAGGCAGCCTGAACGGTAATCAGTCTTGCACCTGCTTTTACGGCGTCGCGATAAAGTTCGGGGAAACGTAAATCAAAACAGATGGTCGCCGCAACATTCCAATTAGCTATTTTGAATAAATTAACTTTTTCGCCTGCGCTGAATTTTCCCTGTTCCATAAAGAAAGGGTGTCTCTTGTCGTAGTGGGCGAACTCTTGCGGGTGGGCGGGCAAGTAAACGCTACTGTGGTTCAATAGTTGTTTGTTTGGTTCATCGCCCTTCGCTATGCCGGCACCCATGACTGCGCAACCGGTTTTGTTTGCAAGTTCGTACAAAAATTTTGCTGTTTCACCGGAGTCCTTGGTTGAAAAATTTTCGGCGGCACTTTCGGGATGTAAGGGCAAGTAGCCCGTGGCGAACATTTCCGGTAAAATGATCAGTCCAGGAACGGGGTCGTCCTGTTCTTTATGAATTTGGGCGGTTAAATCGAAAACTTTGGCAAAATTTTTTGCCTTGTTGTTGGGAAAAACGTCCATTTGCACAAGATACAGGTCGAGCATGGGGAAAAAATACATTTTTGGGGGGTGACACAAATGTTTATTTTTCTTAACTTTCGTGTTAACAAAAATTACCAAAACACAAGGATGGACTCCATGAAAAAATCAATTCTCTCTAAAACCCTTCTTTTGGCTTCGGCCATTGCAATGTCTGCATTCTGCGGATGTGCTGCATTCTCTTCTACTAACGTAGAGAAGATGAATGATATCAGTCACAAGGAAACGACTCAGATCCGTGCTTATGCTGGACTTAAGGCCGTGGTTCTTGGTCCTGTGTTCTTCAAGCAGGATGGTCCTTGCTCCGAAGTCGACTTTGTCAAGTTCGTAAGCTCCAAGAAGCCCGAAGCTAAGGATATCTACCGCGTCCGTATGGAATTCCACCAGGAAAAGAACGGTATGGTTGAAAAGCAGTACTGTAAGTATTCTGGTCTCGCTCTGGACTATGTGGCCATTTCTCCGGATGAAACCGCTAAGTGGGCTTCTGTCTATGATCCGAGCCTGGCTGTGGAAAAGGATGACAAGGCTCCGGCTCTGGTCCCCGATGGTATCATTATGAAGCCCGCTGCATCTGAAGCTGCTCCGCAGGAAGCTGCCCCGGCTCAGACAGAAGGCTACGCAAACTATTAATATCGTAAAAAACTAGCAATGGATAAAAATTCCTTTATTCGAAAGAGGCCCGCTAAGGGCGGGCGCCTCTTTTGGGTGGGGAATTTTTTTTAAGACAATATGAAGAAAATTCTTTTTGCCTTTGTTTTTTGCCTTATGGCAAGTAATGCCGCCTTTGCGGACATTTGGGATGATGCTGATATGGCGTCGTCAGACGATTGGGATACTCCGGCGGAGTATAATGGACCTTCTATTCAAGAAAAGAAGCAGAAGGTAAAGGAAAATGCCGCCAAGGCTGCCGCCGAACGCAAGGCAAAAGAAGAGGCGAACCGTAAGGCTAAACTGGAAGCTGACCGTAAGGCGAAAGAAGAAGCCGACCGCAAGGCTAAGCTAGAGGCGGAACGCAAGGCGAAGGAAGAAGCCGACCGCAAGGCTAAGCTAGAGGCGGAACGCAAGGCAAAGGAAGAAGCCGACCGTAAGGCCAAGCTAGAGGCGGAACGCAAGGCGAAGGAAGAAGCCGAGCGTAAGGCCAAGTTGGAAGCGGAACGCAAGGCGAAGGAAGAAGCCGAGCGTAAAGCCAAGCTGGAAGCGGAACGCAAGGCGAAGGAAGAAGCCGACCGTAAGGCCAAGTTGGAAGCGGAACGCAAGGCAAAAGAAGAAGCCGAGCGTAAGGCCAAGTTGGAAGCGGAACGCAAGGCAAAGGAAGATGCCGATCGTAAAGCCAAACAGGAAGCCGAACGCAAGGCGAAGGAAGATGAAAATAAGCGTAAGGCTGCCGAGGCAGAAAAGAAAGATGCTCAGGCGAAGGCTGCTGCACAAAGTGCTACTGAAAAGAAATCTGAACAAAATAAAGAATCCTCCGGCGGTACAAAGATTCATTGGGTTCCTATCTCTATTGGAGCTGCCGTTTCTGTCGCGGGTGGCGTTATGACCTACGTCTTTGATTCCAAGGCAAAAGACGTGACCAGAAAGGAACCGGCGAATAAAGAGGAATACGAAAAGAATCACGATGATGCGGGCAAGTACCAGACCTACAGAAATATTTCTATGGGTGTCGCTGCGGCAGGTCTTGTTTGCGTGGGCATTTCCATCGTATTTTAGGAATTTATATGAAAAAGTCTCTGATTGTCTCTCTGGGGGTTATCTTTAGCCTGGTCGCCTGCTCCGATTACCAAGCGGAATACGAAGACAAGTACGAAGCGCTTGTCTCGGAACCGATAGAAGTGCTGGATTCCAGCGCTAAGGAAACAATTGTTGATGCCCGTGACAATCAGGTCTATGAAGTTGTTCAAATCGGAACGCAAAAGTGGCTTGCACGAAATCTTAATTATAATGACGGAAAGGGCAAATGTCCGTCAGAAAAGAACTCGTTGTGTGAAAAATACGGCCGGTTGTACAATGCTTCTAGCATTATAAAAGCTCATAAGAGCGATAAGGCCAACGGCGATCAGGAAATTTATGATAGCCTTAGAGCCTTGTGCCCTGAAGGTTGGCATGTCCCGTTCAAGAGTGAATGGAAGGTCTTGAAGGATTATGTTGCTTCCCATAGCAAAAAAGGAGAGGTCGGTAAGAACCTGAAATCAACGGATGGATGGTTCGGGGCCGACTCGATGGTGGTTGATTCTAAGGACAGTATTCATTTTGCGGTTGCTTCCGGAAACGATCCCTATGGATTTAACGCTCTTCCTGCGGGTATTTGCCGTGGGTCTGTCTGCAATGTTCATGATAATGCATATTTCTGGGGAATAGCCGATACGGTTCGGGAATCCTTCGCGACGATGCTTGTGGGCTATGTGTTATCCTTTGAAAATGATGATTTTGTTGTAGATGGAAACATTAATTATTTGAATAACCCCAGAGTTTCTGTGCGTTGCATAGAGGGTGATCGTCGTGAAGCCTACTTTGATTCCACTTCTTTAAGAAATTCGAAGGAAATATTGGAAGACGATGCCTCTAGCAGTTCTGAAGAAGTCGAACCGTCTGAAGGTTCTGAAAAATCAACTGATGGGGATGAAGAATCCTCTAAGGATAGTACAGTAAAGTCTTCAAGTAGTGTGACGGCGTCTTCTGACAGTGTCGCTAAATCTTCGAGTAGTATTGCAGCATCCTCTGCAAGTATTGTGGTTAAGGGAAAATACGATTGCTCAGTGTATAATTGCGTGACTACGGAATATTTGAACCAGACGATGCTTGCCGCCGGTGAATACGGCGAGTTGTTGGATACGCGAGATGATCAAGTGTATAGGACTATTGAAATCGGGACGCAAAAATGGATGGCGCAGAACTTAAACTATAACTATAAAGTTGGTGGTTCTAGCTACGGCAATCTCTGCTATGGCGGGAAATCGGATAATTGTAGCAAATACGGGAAATTGTATACATGGGGCGCTGCTATGGATAGTGCTGGTGTTTTCACGACTCGTAGCAAGGGATGCGGAAGGGGTAAAATTTGCTCTCCGACTTATTTGGTTCGTGGTATTTGCCCTGAAGGCTGGCACTTGCCTGATACCACGGAATGGAATGCACTCCTTAAATATATCGGTGGCGAAACTTCGTCTGCAAAAAAATTGAAGGCTGCAAGTAGTTGGACTACAGGTTATGCCGGTACAGATGATTATGGCTTTTCTGCTTTGCCGACGGGCAATTGCCCCAGTTCTTCGGAATGTACTGACATTACCAAAAGTACCGATATTTGGTCCTCTACGGATTATAGTACGATAGGAGCGTATTATCGCTATACTTTTGTTGATGCAAGATATCCCAACAATATGATTCTGGATTATCAGAACAAGAGTACAGCTCGTCCTATTCGTTGTATAGAAGGCGATTCCCTTGTTTCGATTGTACCGAAATCTAGTAGTAGTGTGGTTCCGTCTTCTTCTAGCGTGGCGAAGTCTTCGAGTAGTGTTGCGCTTAAAAGTAAATATGACTGCTCTTTGTATAATTGCGTGACCACGGAATACTTGAATCAAGATATGCTTGCTACAGGTAAGTACGGTGAGCTGCTTGATACGCGCGATAATCAAGTGTATAGGACCATTGAAATCGGAACACAGACTTGGATGGCTCAGAACTTGAATTATGCAAGTTCTGGTTCATATAGTTCATCTGTGGCAACGTCTGTTTGTTTTTCTGGGTGGCATATTCCATCGACGTCAGATTGGTCGACGTTGTATAATTATATCTATGAAGACCAAATCTTGTCGAAAAATGTTGTCGGAAAATATTTAAAGTCGTCCTATCTGTGGGGAACAACTGGAGCTGGTAATGATTTCTATGGCTTTTCTGCGGTACCAGGAGGGTATTTGTGGTATAATGGACAGTATAAGAATGTTGGTGAAACAGTGTCGTTTTGGGTAAAAAATGGCAGTTCAATGCAAAATATTCCCAAATATTTAACTGCTGCGGATGCTTTTTCAGAAGACTCTCCTCGTAGTACAAGCGATTCCTTTTATATTCGTTGTCTGAAAGATTGATAGTTTTCTAATTTGTGTATTATGAAGTTTCGTTCCCTGCTCATATTTGTCTTGTTTTTTGCGACATTCCTGTTTGCCGCAACCCCGACCTTGATTGTGGGTGTGGTTCTGGAATCTGAAACTGATTTGCCGATTAAGGATGCTTCCATTACCTATTTGTCGGGAAAAAAGCTGGGCGAGACGGATTCCGATGGCCGTTTTGAATTGACTGTTGATTCTAGGAACGCAATTCTGTTGTTCAAGAAAGACGGCTTTGACAGTGTACAGATCGAATTGCAAGATTTTGCAGATCTTTATGACATGGTCATCACCATGCAGACTACGTCCGATGTGCGCAATTTGGGGACCAGTACCGTGATTGGCGGTGGTGGCGACAAGGTGCAGTGGAGCTTTGAACGTAAGGTGAACTTGGATAAGCTGGAAGATGCTGCCGGCATGCGTTTTGACGTGACGGAACACCTGAGCCAGATGCCGGGTATTTCTGGCCAGAAGGATTTTAGTAGCGCCCTTTATTACGAAGGTTCCCGTGCAGGCGATGTGGCTTACCACCTGGGACAGCTTCGCATTCCGAACATGCGCCACCTGGATGTGGGCTTCCCTGGAAACCTTTCAGTCATTAATCCCCATATCTTGAGCGGGATAGAAATTCATGACCATTACGGCGAGGGCCCTATCGGTCAGGGACTTGCCACTTCGGTACAGTATATTCCTGAACAGACCAAGGGTGATTGGGGACTTCGTGGAACGGCCGGCATTACGCTGCAAGAAGTGACAGTGGATGCTCCCTGGCTGTTCTGGGATAGCTTCCGCTTCGCTTTCCGTAGGCTCGATCCGGAAATGCTTAAGAACTTGGGCGAAAAGTTCTTTACGGAATTCAGGAAGCGCGGTGGCGAATGCGTAGATAACTGCAAGGTGAAGTCTGCTGACGAATTTGACTTGGAAGCTTACGATGTCTATGCGCAGTTCAATGGTTCTGATTCCAGCGGAAATACCTGGGCGCTTCGTACCTTGTACAGTACCGATGAATACAGTATTCATCAGGATACTTCGAAGGCCGTTGACGAGGTGAATTCCATTGACATTATCGAAGGCAAGCAACAGTATTTGGTGGTTGGCGCCGAATACAATGCTCGCGACGGGCTTTCTGCTCATGCCGGTATTGTGCGGGAAGTTCTTGGTGACACGCTCCGCGATACCACCGGTTTCCGCAGTACGGCGAATTCCAAGGATGCGGCCACCTTCATTGATGGATATGAACAGACGCATACCACTTTGACCGGTGGACTTGAAAAGAAACAGAAAGGTCAAATCTTGGGTGCCAAGCTGAGCAATGCATTGCTCTATGAACATCATCTTATAGAACGCAAGTACCAGGATTTTGGTGGTACGGAAAAGAATGATTTCAATGCCGGTGTTTGGTCTGGCGTGAGCCGCATGAACTGGCAGAGTGATTATTCCCAAAAGATTCTTTCTTTGGGGGCCATTGCCGATGTAAGCGAGGGCAAGGCTGCACCGACTGCTTCTCTTGATTTCGACCAGAATCTTTCTAAAGTCGATACCGCTTTCTGGAGACTTTTGGCCAATGCCGCTTATCGTAGCGACTGGAAACCGTATTATGATGATGGTGAATTGACTGGCCGCTTGGAATCGGGTGTGTCAGGTAAGCTTGGCCTGGGTTACAATTCTAAATATCTGGTAGCCCAGGGTTCCGGCTTTGGTCGCTACTACCCGGATCCGCTTTTGCCCATGCCCAAGGCTTATGCCCAGTACAATGACGTGACTCCGGTTGATTATGCTTGGGTGGCCGGTGTTTCGGGTACGGTGGAATTCAAGACTTCTCACCATTTCTCCATGGCGTCCAATATCAGTTCCGTTTATGGTGAATACGAACTGGAAGGCGGCAAGTCGCTCCCGTGGGAAGCCAATTCCCGTTTGGATATCTTGTCTCACCTCCGCTATTACCCGCGCAAGGACTCGATTATATCGGTGATTATCACGCACCATGCTGCATTGCATCGTCCGCTGTATTACTACGAGATTACGCCCTCTGATATCAAGGATCATTCTAACGGAACTCGCCGTCTGAGGGATTTAAACGAGTTTACGGATATGTTCCGTACTGACGCTCGAGTGAACCTCGACCTTGTGGGGAAGAAACCGTTCTCTTGGAAAGCGCGTTTCTATGTGGAACTGGACAACATCTTTGCCAACCTCGATGTAGATGCTCTTAAATTCTTGGGCGGCGAAAATGCCCGTGAACGTTCTTGGGTGACCCGTGATAACAACGGCGATTCTTCTGACGGTTATGACCTGGTTCCCTTTATGGCAAAGGGCATGGGACTTTATCCCCAGTTTGGCGTAGAAATAACTTTCTAGGGAAATCCTGATTTAGGAAATACGTCATCGCGAGGAACGAAGTGACGAAGCGATCCATTAAGGCGATTCTTTTAACGATTTGCATCGTTTGCATATCTGTTTTTGCCCATGAGACAGATTCACTGTTTGTCCCGCCCAAGCCTGAAAAACCTCTGCGTTACTGTTCTTCGGTGAAGAAGTGGATTGAATTTGCCACCAATGATTCTAACATGGTGGAAATTACGCGTTTGAAGGGGGTGCGCATGGACTTGCGCTACGCCACCTTTGAAAACGTAACGGGACATGACTTGTACTGTGGTGTGCAGCGTGCCTTTGTACATAAGGATGCCGCCGCAAAACTTCGCAAGGCCGTGAAGATGATGGAACGCGAAATGCCGGGTTCCGAATTCGTGATTTTTGATGCCTCGCGGCCATTGTATGCGCAGGAGGCTTTGCGAAAGACGGTGCGTGGTACGCCTTATTCGGCCTACGTGTCTTCGCCGGCCACGGGCGGGCTCCATAACTTTGGCTTGGCGCTGGATTTGAGCATTACCGATGCCGATGGCAACTTGCTTGACATGGGCACGGACTTTGATTCTTTCGAACGCTGCGCGGGCGAAGTCGGCGAAGCGGAAGCTTTAAAGAGCGGTCGCTTGACGCAGGAACAGGTGGACAATCGTAACAAGCTTCGCAAGATTATGCGCGGGGCGGGCTGGGTTCCGCTCGGCAGCGAATGGTGGCATTTTAATGCTTACCCCAGCAAGTATGTGCGCGAAAACTACCCGAAGTTCCCGCTGTAATATTTACTCAATTTCGACCTTGATCTCTACGTTTTGCACCCAGGGCTTGGGTGCATTTATGATGGGGTGCAGAATCTTGCGGACGGGGGCGAGGTCTTGTGTCTTGATGTAGAGCTTTGCCCAATGTACGTTTTGTACGACGGGCACGAAGGCGTCCACAGGGCCGAGCACCATGAGATTCTTGTTCGCACGGAGAAGGGCTTCCAGCCGTTCGACGGTGTGGCGCAACAAGTCTTCGTCGCGGCTGCCGCAGCTGATTTCCACGAGCTTGCAGAAGGGCGGGTAGAAGGCGGCGCGCCGGTCTTCCATTTCCTTATTTGCGAATCCGTTAAAGTCATGGTTCACGGCAAACTGCATTACGGGTTCGCTCGGCTTGAGCGTCTGAATGAGTACTTGGCCTTCGCCGCCGGCACGACCCGCGCGCCCTGCAGTCTGGCTGAGCAGCTGGAAAAGCCTTTCGGTGGATCGGAAGTCGGGGATGCCGAGCCCGCTATCGGCGCCAACGACCCCGACTAATTGCACGCCCGGAAAGTCGTGGCCCTTGGCGACCATCTGCGTTCCAATCAAAATGTTGTATTCGCGGTTGCGGAATGCTTCGAGAATCTTTTCGCTTGCGCCCACGTTCTGCGTGGTGTCGCGGTCCATGCGAATCACCTTCGCATTCGGAATCCATTCGGCGATTTCTTCTTCGAGCATCTCGATGGCGCCGCCCACAAACTCGTAGGTTTCGGCGCCGCAGGCGCTACACGGTGTATTCACCGGGTAAAGGGCGGCGCAGTAGTGGCACATGAGCGAGCGGTACTGCTTATGGTAAACGAGCGGAATGTGGCAGTGCTTACAGTAAAGCGTCTCGCCGCATTCGGTACACACGCGCATCTTCGAAAAACCGCGGCGGTTCATGAGGATGATTGCCTGGTCGCCGCGCTCAATGCAATCGGTCAAAGCCTCGCGTAGCGCGGGCGACAGGAGGATGCCCTTTTGCTGGCGCATCTTGCCCATGTCCACGATTTGCACTTTCGGGAGCGGCGCCTGCGTGGCGCGTTCCTTGAGTGTGACGGTCTTTAAATTTTTCGCCTGCGCATTATAGAATGTCTCGAGGCAAGGCGTGGCACTCCCGAGAACCACGAGGGCGCCGTACTTGTACGCCAAGTGGAATGCCATTTCGCGAGTGTGGTAACGCGGTGCCGGATCCTGCTGCTTGAAGGATGTGTCGTGTTCTTCGTCTAAAATAACAAGGTCAAAATCGAAGGGAGCAAGAATCGCGCTGCGGGTGCCGAGAACCACTTGCGCATCACCCTTCAAAATGGAGACGTAACCTTCACGCTTCTTGGGTGCGGAAAGCGCCGAGTGCAAAACCACAATCGGGACTTGTAGAAAATCTTCGAAGCGCTTGAGGGTTTGCGGGGTGAGCCCGATTTCGGGCACGAGGATTAAAACTTTCTTATTCTGCTTGAGGGCTTCGCGGGCGAGTTCCTGGTAAACGCGGGTCTTGCCCGAGCCCGTGACGCCGTGGAGTAATACGCCGCGGAAGCCTGTCTTGTTCAGTTCTTCGCAGAGTGTGTTGAATGCGTTAGTTTGTTCTAACGTGAGAGCCGGCGCGTTCGGGGGCGTTGCGGGGCGACTCCCCGCAGAGGGGGTAGCGGGAGACCCTTGGGGCTCGCGCGAGGGGGAGGCTTCCCCCTTTGTAAATGCCAAGGCGTCCAGATACTTCTCAAAGTCGCTGGGCCAGAACACGAACAGCGCCTTCATTGGTGTGCTAATGTAATACCGCGCCGTCCATTCGAGCATTTCCATGTAGCGTTCGCTAAAGCGGTAGCCGGACTGGTGCGGGTAAGCGGGGCGCACGTCAAATTTGGGACGGTCCTGGTGTACTTTGGAAACCACGGCGAGGGCCGGCTTTTTACGGGTGGCAAACTGAACCCATACAACATCTCCGCGTGTAAGACGATGGCCTGCGGGCACTCCGTAGGTGTATACATCGGGTGCCATGGGGATGTACACCTCGCAAAAATCCGTCAGCGAGGCGGATTGGAGCTTCTGATGTACTTCATCGGGTGCACTAAGTTTTGGGATTCGTTTTGTCACGGGCTAAAAGATAGTTAATACCGCAAAAAGCGCCTATTTTGCAATCTTTTTTGTTTCAAAAAACTTTTTTTGTTAGATTATAGTATGCAAATCCCCTTTGGGACTTGCCATACTATTGGAGATCTCTATGAGCTTATTTGACGCCTTTAAACCGAAGTGGCAAAATTCCAACCCCGAAAAGCGACTGGAAGCTATCGCTGAATTGGGCGCGGACAACCAGGATGTCCTGGAACGCATTGCCGAGTCCGATACTGAAGCCTCTGTAAGGATGGCTGCCGTTAAGAAGTTGACGATTATTGCATCCTTAAAGAAGATTTCGGAAAAAGATTCCGACGAAGATGTGAAGCGTACGGCAAAGACTCGCTATTTGGAAGAAGTGGTCAAGAAGCTTAAAAACGAGGCCCAACCGAGTGCCGAGGATCTAGCTTATCTGCAAGACCTTAAGGATACGCATTATGCTGAAGACCTGCTCAAGGGTGTCAACACCGCAGGCCTCGTTCGTACCGAACTCGTGAAGATTTGTACCAAGCAGTCTATTCTTGCCCTTGCCGCTAACCGCGACTTGGACGAAGATATTGCTATGACGGCTGCTCGCAAGGTGACCTCCGACTCCTTGCTCCAGGATATTGCGAAGAACTCCAGACAGCCCGAAGTTCGCAAGGCTGCAAACGAAAGAATCCGCGCAAGGAAAGACGCTGAAGACAACGGCAAAAAGGCGGCCGAACTCTTGGCAAGCAAGCGCGAAGCTCTTGTACAGCAGGCTCATTTCTTGGCAGCACAGAAGGATCCCCTGGCTGTCAAGTCCCAGTTTGATTCTCTGATGGAAGAAGCCGCAAAGCTTGGCATGGGCGACAAGCAGGCGACGATTGACGAAGTTTATGCAAGTTTCAAGAAGTTCTGCGACGAAGCCGATGCGGCCCGCATCGCTGCTGAAAAGGCTGAGGCTGACAAGCAGGCGAAGATTGCTTCTCTTACTGCAGCTCTCGAAGAACTTGAAACCTTGATTTCTGAAAACAAGGTGGCTGACAACGCCGAACGCGTGGATGCCATTCTTGCTGAATGTGCCGAAAGCAAGTCCCTGATGGATGCCGCTTGGACCAAGCGATACAACAATGCGACCTTCAAGGTGCAGGACTTGCGCAAGGTGAAGGAAGTGGTTGTGGATGTGCCTGAAGCGACTGACGAATCGGTGCGACCGGAACTGCTGGAACGCCTTAAGGCCCTTGCGGATTCTGATGCTAACGATATGACCAAGAAGCATTTGCATGCCATTGTTCGCGAATGGGAAAAGCTTCCGCTCCTGGAAGGCGAAGATCCCATGCTGCAGTCCTACAATGCGCTCCGCAATACGCTTTCGATTAAGATTTCCGCATACGAAGAAGACTCCCAGAAGCGCTTCGAAGAAAATTCTGCAAAGCTCAAGGCTATCATTGAAAAGGTGAAGGCCCTTGACGAAAATGAAGACTTCCGTGACTTGAACAAGAAAGTCCGCGAATTCTACCAGCAGTGGAAAGAAATCGTTGGCGAAAACAAGTTCAAGTATCACGACCTGTGGCAGGAATACAAGGCTGCAACGTCTCGTTTCCAGGAAATGCAACAGTGGGAAAATTGGCATAATGAAAAGGACCGCGACGACCTGCTCCTTGAAATGGATGCTTTGACCAAGGAAGAAGGTAGCCAGGCCGTTCTTGCCAAGCTCAAGGATATTACGAACCGCTGGAAAGAAATCGGACCTATCTCTGCAGCCAAGTTGCAGGAATACCGCGACCACTTCCAGAGCAACTACGAAAAGATCAAGGATAACTGTGCCGCCTTTATCGAAGAGATGACCGCGGAACGCCAGAAGAACTTGGCCGAGAAGGAAACCCTTTGCGCCAAGATCGAAGAACTTGTCAAGAACACGGAAATGTTCTGGAAGGACAAGTACAAGGCCATGCAGGAAATCCAGGAACAGTGGAAGGCCATCGGCATGGTTCCGAAGGAAAACGTGGCTGCCCTTACCGAACGCTTTAAGGCGGCAACGGCTGCCTACTATGCCCAGCATAAGGAAAACCTGAAGGCTGAAGACGAAAACCGCGAAGCCAACTACGAAAAGAAAGTTGCCCTCTGCATGGAAGCTGAAGCCCTCAAGGAATCCAACGACTGGAATGCTACTTCGAACAAATTAAAGCAACTCCAGGAATCTTGGAAGGCTGTGGGTCCTGTGCCCAAGAGCAAGTCCGACGAAATCTGGAATCGCTTTCGTACCGCTTGCGATAGCTTCTTCGAAAAGAAGCGTGCCCATTTTGAAGAAATGGATGCCTCAAAGCAGAAGAATCTGGAATCGAAGACTGCAATTTGCGAAAAGCTGGAAGCTATGGAAGCCGCCGGTCTGGGTTCTCTTGACGAACTGAAGGCCGTAGAAGCCGAATGGAAGGCTGCTGGCATGGTTCCGAAGGAAGCGATTGAATCTATCAGCAATCGTTACAACACGATTTATAACAAGATTCTTGAACGTCTGGCTCATACCGATTCCACCTTGGCCGAAGGCCTCGGCGTGATTAAGGAAAAGAAGAACGCCATGATCGAAAAGGTTCGCCAGTTTGCAGAAAGCGCTGGCTCCAACCAGCTTGCAGACGCTGTTCGCGAACTCCAGAAGGAATGGCGCGAACTTGGATTCTGCGGTATCGAAGATATGGACTTGTACAAGAAGTTCCGCGAAGCATGCGATGACTTCTTTACTCGCCGTCGCGACCAGCTCGACATTCAGGAACAGGCTCGCCAGAACAACTTGCAGAAGAAGCTGTTACTCTGCGAACAGGCCGAAGATTTGCTCACTGACCTGAGTGAACAGACTGTCGGTGCCTCGATGAACAAGGTGAAGCACCTCCGCCGTTTGTGGAAGGAAGTGGGCGCCGTACCTCGTGAACATTCCGAAAAGACCTGGCAGCGCTTCAATACCGCTTGCGACAAGGTGTTTGCCTTTGGCCGCAAGGACAAGGAAGAAGCACCGGCTGCAGCAGCTGCTCCGGCAGAAGCTTAGCTTAAGCCAAAATGAAATTAGGGGATGGCGACTTCGCCATCCTTTTTTTATTTTTGGAGTATCATGCAATTTCCTCCTTGGACAAGTATTGACGATGCCGCGCGCCTGCTTCACGATGGGCAGGTGGTCGCGATTCCGACTGAGACTGTTTACGGCCTTGCGGGTAATGCTTATTTGCCGTCGGCCCTGGCGCAGATTTTTGCGATCAAGGAACGTCCGACTTTTGACCCGCTGATTGTTCACATTTGCGAAATTTCGCAGCTGGCTGACATTGCCGAAAATATTCCCGAGGCGGCGTATGCGCTGGCGAAGGCCTATTGGCCGGGCCCCATGACCATGATTCTGCCCAAGAAGGAATGCATTCCAGATTTGTGTACCAGCGGACTCCCGTCTGTGGCGGTGAGATTCCCGTCGCATCCGGTGGCGCAAGAAATTATCTGGAAGGCGGGCGTGCCGCTCGCTGCTCCCAGCGCGAACTTATTCAAGCATGTGAGTCCGACAACGGCCGAACATGTGGCGGCACAGCTGGCCGACCGTGGCCTTGCGGGCATTGTGGATGGCGGCCCCTGCAACGTGGGCGTAGAAAGTACGATTGTCTCTTTAGTGGGCGAGCCGACGGTGCTGAGACCGGGTGCGATTACGCCCGAGATGATTGCAAAAGTCATCGGTGACGTGAAGATTAAGGAATCGACTTCTAAGCCTGGGCAAGCGATGGCCGCGCCGGGGCAGTGCGATACGCACTACCGTCCGCAGGTTCCGTTGCTCTATGGCGAAATCCCTGCCGGCTTTACGCTGCCGGAACACTGCGTGCGGATTGCCTTCGGCAATCGCCCCGGCGTGATTCCCGCGACTCTCAATCTCTCTGAATCGGGCAATATGCTAGAGGCGACAGCCAAGCTGTACGCCTACATGCACGACTTGGATGATCCCAAGTACGACTTGATTCTAGTAGACCCGATTCCGAATGTCGGAGTCGGTATGGCCTTGAATGATCGCCTCAAACGGGCGAGCATCAAGCTTTAGTCTTTCTTCTTCAAAATCTCGCGGAGTTCGTTCGCGGCGCGCTGCAAGTCGTCGTTGATGATGACGTATTCGTACTTGCCCTGGGTCTTGGCGAATTCCATTTCTTTCTTGGCGTTGTGCAGGCGGAGCTGAATGACTTCTTCGGAGTCGGTGCCGCGACCGCGCAGGCGCTTTTCAAGTTCTTCTTCGCTGGGCGGCAAAATCAGAATGCCTGTAGCGTCGGGGTAGACCTTGTCAAAGTTCACCTTGCCGAAAACGTCCAGGTCGAAAATCACGCGGTTGCCTTCGGCGAGAGTCTTTTCGACAAAGCTCTTGGGCGTGCCGTAGTAATTGCCGTGGACTTCGTTCCATTCGATCAGGCCATCTTCCTTGATGAGCTTTTCGAATTCTTCCTTGGTCTTGAAGAAATAATGAACTCCGTTGACTTCGCCTTCGCGGGGCTTGCGCGTGGTGGCCGAAATGGAATACTTGATATCCGGGAAATCCTTGATGACCAGATCCTTGAGGGTGGTCTTGCCTGCGCCGCTAGCGGCACTCATCACAAAAAGTTTGTTCTTCATAATTATTTCTTCTTATCTTCAATATAAAGCGGACGCTGTTTGACTTCGTCGTAAATGCGGCCGATGTATTCACCCATGATGCCGATGGATATCAGCTGTACGCCACCGAAGAATACGATGGCGGTCATGAGGGATGCCCAGCCAGGAACCGTCGTGGCGGGGCTGAGGAATTTTTCGAGAATAGACCAAATCAACACGCCGAGACCGACGATTGTTGCGAACAATCCAGCATAGAAACTGATTTTCAGCGGTGCAGAACTGAATCCGGTAATGCCGTCCAGGGCGAGGCGCACCATCTTCTTCAACGGGTACTTGGAGGTGCCTGCAGTACGTTCGGCGCGGTCGTACTTGACGCCAATCTTCTTGAAGCCGACCCAGCAAACGAGTCCGCGCAAGAAGCGGCTACGTTCGGGGAGATTGGTCAGCTGGTTCACCACGCAGCGGTCCATGAGACGGAAGTCGCCGGTGTCAGGCGGAATATCGATGCTGGTGAGCTTGCCAATCAGGCGGTAGAATGCAAATGCCGTAAAACGCTTGAACAGAGTTTCGCCCTTGCGCTTGTTTCTTTGGGCGTAAACGACCTGGTAGCCTTCGCGCCATTTTTTGAGCATTTCGTGAATCAGGCTCGGCGGATCCTGCAAGTCACCGTCGATAATGACAACTGCGTCACCGGTAGAATGGTCCAGACCCGCACTAAAGGCTGCCTGATGACCGAAATTGCGGCTGAAGTTAATAATCTTGTTGTTCGGGTTGCCCGGCAACAGGGATTCCACGATTTCGCGGGTCCTGTCCTTGGATCCGTCGTTCACAAAGATGAGCTCGTGCGCCACTTCCTTGAGTTCTTCTTCTAGAACCCGGTAGGTTTCGGCGACGATTTCTTCTTCGTTAAAAACAGGAATGATTACAGATAACAGCATGATCTACCTAGGGAATAAGCGCGGGATTGATGATGTCTACGTGGTCGCAGTCCTTGTCTTCAAGGGAGTCTGTCTTGATGGTAAGAGTCTGTACATTTTCGACATTTACTTCGGTGGTTTTTAGGGCGCCGAGGATAAAGCGGCCGCTGTCGAAAAGGACATTGCCATCGGCGATAATCTGCAATTGGACTCCATCGCTGCAGAGAGATTCTTCGTCGAGGCCAAAGCCCATCTTGAAAGTCTTGTACTTGCCTTCGATATTGAATACGGTTTCGGAAGAGGCGTGGGTTCCGAAGCCTTCGCTATAGAACTTGCCGCCGACCTTGAAGGCGTTGCCTTCGAGGGAGCTGTTCTTGTGTAGCTTGCCCCAAGCCTGCTTGTGGCTTGTGTAAGCAACTTCAGTAAGGGGAACTGCGCCGGTGTCCTTGTAGAAATAGAACTTGAGAATGTCGGCCATGACCTTCCCGGTTTCGCGGTTCTTCACGATGTATTCTATTTGATTGTAGCCCGGTGATAGGCGGTCGTTGGCAACGCTTCCGCTAACGGTTCCGTTGACGTAGGGGGCGTTGGTTAAGGTGTCGTTGTTGAAAATAATGGTATAGTCCCAGAGGCTGGCTACGGCGGCTTTTTCGTTCAGGTTAAACCGGTAGAAAAGGGATTGCTTGGTAGAATCTTCCGAGAAACTCTTTAATTCTGGGTCGCTGACTGCGATGATTTTTTGAGGATTGAATTCCTTGCGTCCGTTAAACTTGGCGATTTGTACCCAGTAATTGTTGGTAATCAGGATGTTCTTGACGCCTTCCAGATCCATGTCCCGTTCAAAGACATCGCAGGTGGTGGCGATTCGGTGTTCTACGGCTTTCTTGTGGTATGTGTGGCTGTCCCAGCAGTCTAGGCCGCGAATGTAGTAGACTTCGCCTTTGTACTTGTCGATGAGTTTCTTGAGGGCGTCGGTGCTCATCTGGCGAGCACGGTCGTAATGGATAGAGGAAATGCCGTAGCCAACGAAATGCCAGGGACGCCCGTAGATGAACATCCGTTCTTTTCGGGGCTGTTCTGCAAGCCACCCTAGAATTTCGTGTTCTTCTATGGTGAGGTGGTTGCGGTTGTACATAATGTTCTTGTTAAAGTCTTCTTTGTAGTGGAAAGTCCAGCCGGTAAAAATCAGGGCGGTTCCCAGTGTCACAAGGAGGGCCGTAACTGCGTTCTGCTTGGCGTCTTTCCCGTTCATGGATTCAATCAGTTTCTCTACCAAGTGGGCGATGGGGAGTGATGCCACGAAAGCCATGGAGGGCAGCATCACCAGGCTATAGCGCTGGTTAATCTGAATGCTGAAGTCTCCCGAAACGTTTTCGAGAATCATGTAGGTTTGGATATGGTACAGAAGCAGGAATGCCAGGATTTCGAGATAGGTATAATCCTTTCTTTTGAGACCGATAAGGGTTCGTCCCAGCAAGTAGAGGGCGCCTGCTGCGAACAGGTAGTTGAAGTAGGTGAGGAAGGGGTTTTCAAGCTCTCCGTTCTTGGTGAGGGGCTTGGTCATTTCTTCCCAGTTGCGGGCAAGGTCTTCGAAGAAATGACCGTGTGCTTCGAATTCTCCGCCCTGGAAGCCGAATCCCTGGAAATAGCTGATGGTGAGGAGTGCCGGGACCGAGAACAGCGAAAGCGTCACGAAGAATACGGGGGCCTTGGCACTCTTGCTGTCCAAAAGTTTGGGAAGGGCGAATACGATAAACGCGAATAGGCAGAAGGCTGTTTCTTGGCGGGTCTGAGCAAAGAATGCCAGCGAAAGTGCGAGAAGTGCCCAGTGCTTGACTGTGTTGCGGTCAAAAGCCCACTTGAAAATGAGGAGAGAAAGGGCCGAAAGGAAAATGTAGAGGGGTTCCACCGACATGGCGCGGAACTGGAAAAGAACCGTGGGCTGCAATGCCGTGAGAAGTGCCGCAAAGAACGCCAGCAGGGGTTGCCTTGTCCATGCCACAATGGCGAGGAACATCAGGAGCATTGCCAGGGGCAGCATCAGGAGTTCCATGTTGAAAATCCAGTGCAGGTCGTTACCCAGGAGCGGCATGCCCAGCAGGTATAAGAAAGCGAGTCCCTTGGTCTTGAAACTGTTGGATGTGGCGACGCATTTCAACTTGCCGTTTTCAAAAAAGCCCTGGTTGCAAGTGCCCGATTCATGGTTGTAGTACATGTTCTGGGCTACCGACATGAATACGCTTTCGTCGCTTTGTACGCGGTGACGGGCTTCAATCTGGGTGGCCGCAAAAATAGTGATGACTGCGGCAAAAACCAGCATCAAGATCGAAATGCTCTTTTCGGGAAGAATCCCCTTGATCCATTCTCTAAAGTCCTTGCTTAAGGAGTAAAAAAGAATGATTGCCGTTACCAGCTGCACCAGGAAAAGGGGAAGCGGCAGGTTCAAGTCCAAATACTTGATTGTATCCTTGTGGCCTACGTTGGGGCCTAGGTAAATAAGAAATGGAATGGCGAGTGCGACAACAAGTCCGATAATCGTGCCTGGATGGGCGAGATTCTTCAAAAGTCCAGTAATGAAAGCTTTCATTTTATAAATATAAATAATGAAGGCGCCCAAGGGCGCCTGGTTCTGTATGAATTAATCGGTTTTCAATTTTGTGTGAGCTTTATTTCTTTTTTTTGCTCGATTTCTTGGAAGACTTTTTAGAAGACTTCTTGCTGGATTTCTTGGCGGCCTTCTTGGTGGTCTTCTTGGAAGATTTCTTTGCTGCGGGCTTGGGTTCCGGTTCCGGGGCAGGCTCTGCTTCCGGTTCGGGTTCCGGTTCTGCAGCGGCTTCTGCTTCCGGTTCGCTAGCTCCTTCCGTAGCGGCCGGTTCTTCGGTTACCGGCTCGGTGCTTTCGGGGGTGCTAGTTGCAGAATCACCAGAAGGTTCGGTAGAGCTTTCTTCCGTTGCGCCGTAACCATAACCCATATCGGGCGTGGTGGTGTCGGGTTCGGGAGTGTAGGCTCCGCCGGAGTAGTCAAAGGAGGATTCCTGGGATTCCGTATCGCTAGTATTGAAGTTAGAAGAGTCTTCGGTTTCGGTATTCCAAGTGTTGTTGGCATCTTGGCTTGTGCTGGTACGAGTCAGGTCGAAACCGTAAGACAGCTGGATTCCGACTCGGCCGGAAGAGGCACGGAATTTGGTTTTTACGCTCTTGAAGGATTTCAGGACGGAGGTGTAGTCATAAATGACTTCAAGTCCGATGTGGTAGGGGAAAATGGCGCCAATACCGCCGCTGACGGTAAAGTTGAGAGGCTTTTCCCACCAGTTTCCGTTGCCGGTCAGGGGCATCAAAGTTCCTGCTCTCGCTACTACATAGGGGGAGACTGCCCTGCCCTTGAGCGGGTCGTAGGTGATGACGCCCCAAAGGGGGAGCATTGCCGGGGTAATGATGGTGTCGCCTTTTTGCTGGGCTGATTTGACGCCGAGGCCAAAACCGTAGCGAATAGGAATGTTGGGAGTGAATAAAACTTCGGAACCGCCCATGAATTCAATGTCGGAGTCCATCTTTTTGTCAGAAGTTTTTCCGTCCACATCTGTATTGACATTGACCTTGGAGGGGAAAAGCAGTTCGAAGAAGGGGCGGATTTCAAGAGCGTTGGCCGTTCCGAGGAGACCCGCTAAGGCGATTAAACAAGATTTGTAAACATTTTTTATCATTGTAAGATACCTTTGTTTTTCCTGTCCCAAAAATAGATATAAAATGGCTAATTATTCCCACGGTTTTGGTAAAACATTTTTCACTAATATAAGGAGATTATAAGGTGTTTTACAGATGTTTACCTTGTGAGGGTGGTAAAAAAAAACTAAATTTGGGGCGCTTAATTCTAAAGAGAGGTTAAAAAGTGGAAGATAAGCTGGTTACGAAAGCGGCTGACAACGTTCGAATCCTTTCCGCTGCCATGGTGCAGAAGGCGAAGTCCGGCCATCCGGGTGGAGCCATGGGTGCCGCAGACGCAATTTCGCTCCTTTTCGCGGAATTTCTGCGTTTCGACCCGGAAAATCCGTACTGGGAAGCTCGCGACCGCTTCTTCATGGATCCCGGTCACATGTCCGCACTCCTGTACGGCGAACTGGCTATGCTCGGCAACCTCTCCATGGATGACCTCAAGAATTTCCGCCAGTTGGGTTCCCGCACGCCGGGTCACCCCGAAGTGGACGTCGCCCTCGGCATCGAAAACTCCTCGGGCCCGCTGGGAATCGGTCATGCTGTAGCCCTCGGTAACGCGATTGCCGAACGCTTCATGGTCGAACGCTTTGGTGATATCCTCCAGCACAAGGTGGTCTGCCTCGTGTCTGATGGCGGCCTCGAAGAAGAAATCGCTTACGGCGTGGGCCGTATTGCCGGTCACCTCAAGCTTTCGAACCTCATTTTCTTCTACGACGCCAACCAGGTGCAGCTGTCCTGCAAGGTTGAAGACGTGATGAGCCACGACTTCAAGAAGCAGTACGAATCCTGGGGCTTCCGCGTGATTGATGTGGCCGACGGTCACAACATTGCAGAACTCCGCAAGGCTTTCAAGGCCGCTTGGGCCGAAACTGAAAAGCCGACCATCATCATCGGTCACACCACTATGGCCAAGGGTGCCATCGCCGAAGACGGCAAGTCCTTCGAAGGTGCTGTTTCTACCCACGGTCAGCCGCTGAACGCTGCTGGTGCTTCTACCGATGCAACCGTGAAGAACCTCGGTGGCGATCCGGCCGATGCATTCAAGATTTTTGACGACGTGAAGGCTGGCTTCGAAGCCCGTAAGGAAGAACTTCGCAAGCAGGTTGCCGAATGGAAAAAGGCCAAGGCTGCTTGGGATGCCAAGAACCCGGAAAAGGCAGCCACTCTCAAGGAATGGCTCTCGGGCAAGGCTCCGAAGATCGACCTTTCCGGTCTCGAACTCAAGGAAGGTGTCGCTACCCGCGTGACCTCCGGCACCGTGCTCGGCTACCTCGCCGAAAACGTGAAGAACTGCATCTGCAGCTCTGCTGACCTTTCCAACTCCGACAACACCCAGGCCTTCCTCAACAAGACCGGCATCTTCCGCGCAGGCGACTTCAAGGGCGCTTTTGTGCAG
>JAFXLS010000113.1 GCA_017530965.1 Fibrobacter sp. | reverse complement strand
CATCCTCGCTAACGGCATCGATGCCGCCAAGTACGAAAACTGGACCGACGTTTCGGGCATGCTCATGGCTGACCCGCGCATCGTCGAAAATCCGCTGCCCATCGAATACGTGAGCTACCGCGAAATCCGCGAACTCGCCTACTCCGGCGCCAGCGTGCTCCACGACGAATCCATCGCTCCGTGCCGCGCGAAGAAGATTCCTATCAACATCCGCAACACGAACCGCCCCGAAGACGCAGGCACCATCATCGGCCCCACTCCGGAAGAAGCAAAGCTCCCGATTACGGGCGTTGCCGGCCGCAAGGGCTTCTCCATGATTTACATCGAGAAGTCCATGATGAACAAGGAAGTCGGTTTCGGTCGCCGCGTGCTCGCCGTGCTCGAAAGCGAAGGCCTCTCTTACGAACTGTGCCCGAGCGCCATCGACTCCATGAGCATCGTGGTTGACTCCAAGGCTCTCGACGCCGTGCAGGACGTGGTTCTCGAAGACATCACGCAGCAGATGCGCCCCGACCGTATCAAGGTGTTTCCGGGCATCTCGCTCATCGCTACCGTGGGTCATGGCATGACGAACAAGATCGGTGTGGCTGCAAAGCTCTTCACGGCTCTCGCAGACAACAAGGTCAACGTCCGTATCATCGACCAGGGTTCTTCGCAGATTAACATCATCACCGGTGTTGACGAAGCCGACACCGAGAAGGCCATCAAGGCCATCTACGGCGCCTTCGTGAAGTGACGCCTCCGGCGTTATCCTGAGTGAGGCGCGAAGCGCTGAATCGAAGGATCTACCTTTACCGCCCCCGACCTAACGGCCGGGGGCTATTTTTTCTAAAATTAATGCATTCGTATGAGTAATTTGTTTAAAGTGGTTCTTCTGTTTTCTTGCGCTTTATTTGCACAGGTGTTGCCTGCGTCCACCGATTCCTTTTCGCAGGAAGATGATGTGGAAGAAACTGCAAACGAACATTATATGATATACTACGATGACTTGCTGATAGGTACGGAGTTTTATCTAGATGGAAAAGTCGTGAACGATTTGTCCGAGATTAGGCGGTATTTGCTGGCGAATGAATATTCAAGACCTTATGCTAAGACGTCTAATTGGGTTAGGGCGTTTGCATATCTTTTTGCAGGGGCTAGCGGAATGATGCTTGTGGGTGGATTTGTGACTGAAAATCCTTATAGCAAATATCTTTTCATTGGCTCGGCTGCTTCTTTTGTTGTCGGCATTACTGGCGGATTTGTATCTGGGCATTATCTAGAAAAAGCAATTGACGAGTATCGGTAGGTGAAATAATGCGTTCTATTGTTTTGTTGACTTTGATTTCCCTGGTGGCTTTGATGGTTGCCTGTTCCGAGTCATTTACCGACTCGCGTGATGGGCGAAGCTACGACATTGTGCAAATCGGTTCGCAGACTTGGATGGCCGAGAACTTGAATTACGAAGTCGAGGGGAGTGCATGTCCCGAAGGAGGGAACCGCAATTGTTCTAGATACGGACGGCTATACACTTGGGACGTGGCCCGCACCATATGCCCCGAAGGCTGGCACTTGCCCGATAGCGCAGACTTTGAGCAATTGATTGCAAATGTCGGCGGCGCAGAGGTAGCCGGCTATGCGCTCAAGTCGACAAGCGGCTGGTTCAAGAAAGGGAATGGCTCCGACGATTTCGGCTTTAATGCATTGCCCGCTGGCTACAGGCTAGGCAGCGGCAAGTTCGACGGCATCGGCGGCTATGCACACATCTGGAGCGCCGTCGAAACACCCGAAGGCCTTGCTTACTACATGCTCTTGGATTTCAGCATCAAGGCCGCCAAGCTCAGCGCCTTCGGCAAAGACGAAGCGCGATCGGTTCGATGTGTGAAGTGAAATCTATACACGCGACTCTAAGCCGCTTAAATCAAGCTTATATGTTCCCAAAACAATCTTTTCGTTGCTCAAGAACATGAGCATGTAAATAGGACAATATAAAATGCTGTCTTTCGTACGGATGTTGTCGTTGCAAAACACCACTGCCTGCTTAATTGCATAGTTGGGTGTCTCCATGACATTCTTCAGGGCGTTGTGTCGCTTGTAATCTTTGCCCGACTTGATTTCTATGGGAAGAACGTTCCCGTTCTGCTCAATGACAAAATCCAGTTCGCCCTGCTTTTTGCTGTTGAAATAATAAAGGTCAAAGCCGTGCGCCCGGAGTTCGATCGCGGCGACATTTTCATAAACAGAACCGAAATTGATATCGGTGTCCCCGTTCAAAATTTTCAGCTGGATTCCGTTTGCATATTGACAGGTGAGCAGCCCAACATCGTTCAGGAACAACTTGAACAAGTTCCGCGAACGCGAAAGCAACAGGGGTATTTTGGGTTCATCTACATTATAAACAGGAATCGCCACGCCCGCTTCTTTTAACCAGATAAAGGAATTTTCATAATGAGAGAATTTGAGATTTTCGTTCAATTTTTTCAGGATGAATCTCTTGTTCTGGTTGTTCAGTTCCGGCGGAATCAAGTCAAAAATTTCATTCAGATACAGCTTGTTCTTGGGGTCGTATTTGGCGATATCCTTCTTGTACAGTTCGATAATGCTTTGCTGGATTTCTACGACATTCTGGATGTTGTTTGATTCCAGATATTCCGCGACTGCTGCGGGCATTCCGCCAATAACCATGTACAGGCGAAAGATGGCCATCATTTTTTCATGGACAAGCGCATCCACTTCGGTCTTGTTTGTGAAAGCGGAGCGGATGGATTCCAGGACTTCCGGCTGCACGCCTACCGCATTCGCAAATTCTTCCAGATCCAGGGGGAACATTTCCTTGATACTCAAAAAGCCAACCGGTAGGGAACGGATGTCCTTGAGTTCCACTCCAAGAAGCGAACCGCTCATGACGTAACGGTACGAGCCTTCCTCGACAAGGAACTTGATTGCCGTGACTGCGTTCGGACATTCCTGGATTTCGTCCAGGAAAATCAGGGTTTCGTTCTTGACCAACTTCGTTTTGGTGTATGCCGACAGACGGAGCAAAATGTCAGAAGTGTCGGTTCCGTCAAAAATGGCCTTAGCGGCAGGCGACTCCAAGAAATTGATTTCAACAAAATGCCTGAAATGCTTTTTGCCGAATTCCCGAATCGAGCTCGTTTTGCCGATTTGCCTTGCACCTGTAACGAGCAGCGCCTTCCTATGTTTGGCGTAGAAATCGATCAAATAGTTGTCTATCTTGCGTTGAATCATAGGTTTCCCCGTTTATCCAACCTTAAAATAACTAATTTTATCCGTTTTTCCAACTATTTTTAGTAATTTTTGACCGTTTTTCCAACTTTTGGGAGCGAAAACTGTATTTTTGTATAATTGTGATAATGAGCTGGGATGTAATTTATCTCAGCACGGCCATTACATCTTCTGCGATTTGCTTGGGCGTGAGGCGGTTCCTTTCCATGAGTTCGCCGTAGGGAACTTTGTCGTAGAATTCCTTCTTGAGGCCCTTTACGAGTACGCGCATGTCAGTGTTGCCGTAGAATCGGGCGATTTTTTCGCCGAAGCCTCCGTCGATGACGCCATTTTCGAGCGTCACGATCACCTGATGGTCGGCGCGTAATCCCGTGAGTGTTTCTGCGTCAATGCCTGTTGCAAAACGCGGGTTGATGATGGTTGCGTCGATTCCCTGCTTGGCGAGTTCTGCTGCAGCACTTTCGGCGAGGGCGTAGTAGCTGCCGAGACCGATGAGGGCGACCTTGCTTCCGCACTTGTCAACCTTGTATGTATTCAGTTTGGAGTAGTCGGTGTCGAATTTTACGCTGCGGTGTGCGACTCCGTTCGGAATGCGAATGGCCATCGGGTGTTCCGTCTGATCAATCGCGTAATCCATCATGGCAATGGCTTCTTCTACGCAGGTGGGGCAGAGGTACACCAGATTCGGGATATTACTCATCATCGGGATGTCGAAAATGCAGAGGTGCGTGGTGTCATTCATGCCGTCGGCGCCCGACATAGTCACAAGAATCGTTGCCGGATTGTTGTTCGCACAAAGGTCTTGCGAAAGTTGGTCGTAGGTGCGCTGGATGAATGTGCCGTGCGTGCTGTAAATCGGCTTTGCGCCGCCCTTGGCAAGGCCCGAGGCGAGTGCTACCGCATGCTCTTCGGCGATGCCCACGTCTATGAACTGCTTGCCCGCTTCCTTGCGCTGGTCGGCAAAGAACCCGATGCCTGCGGGTACTGCAGAATGAATCACGACGACTTTCGGGTCCGCCTTGATTTTCTTCATCAGGTATTCGCCAAGAATGTTACCGTACGATTCTCCGTTGCCCCAATTCACGACACCGGTCGGAATGTCAAACGGTGCTGCCCAGTGGAAACCTTCCTTGGATTTTTCGGCGAAGCTGTAGCCTTTGCCCTTGAGCGTGTGGATGTGTACGACCACGGGCTTTGTGGAATCCTTCACCTGCTTGAATGCGGCGACGAGCGATTCGATGTCGTTGCCCTGTTCTACATACAGATAGTCAAAGCCGAGGCTCTTGAAGTAATTGTTTTCGCTCTTGCCCTGCGTGGCGCGGAGTTCTGCGAGACTCCCGTAAAGGCCGCCGTGGTTTTCGGCGATGGACATTTCGTTGTCGTTTACCACGACGATAAAGTTCGTCGCGTATTCGCCGGCGTTGTCCAAGCCTTCGAACGCTTCACCGCCACTGAGCGAGCCGTCTCCGATGACGGCGATGACGTTGCCCTTTTCACCCAAGACATCGCGGGCGGTTGCAAGACCGAGTGCCAGACTCACCGAGGTTGAAGTATGGCCAATCATAAAATGGTCATGTTCGCTTTCGCAAGGTTCGGTGTAGCCCGTAACGCTCCAGTATTTATCCGGATTCAGGAATGCCTCGGCGCGGCCAGTCAAAATCTTGTGGGTGTAACTCTGGTGCGAAACATCGTAGACAATCTTGTCCTTGGATGATTCAAAAACGTAATGCAATGCGATGGTGGCATCAACGAATCCGAGGTTCGGTGCCAAGTGCCCGCCGCAATGTGAAATCTTGTTGATCAAGGCCGTGCGGATTTCTGCCGCGAGCGCCTTGAGGCTTTCCATGTCCATCTTTTTCACATCTGCAGGGGATGCAATCTTTTCCATCAGCATAAGGTACCGCCTTTAAGGTGGGAGATTCATCTCTAAATATACAACAAAGGGGCGATGGTTCGTCCCTTAAAAAGAAAATTTTTGGTTCGTTCAGGAAACAGAAGGCCTCTGCGTTAGCAGCCTACAGGTAAAGGCTTATGCCGCTGGTAACGCCTAAGTTGTCTTGCGAGTCGGAAGTGCCTATATGAGTAACGATTCCTCCTACGCTAAATTCAAGCCATCGATTAAGCCTGTATCCTGTGGTGAGGTAGGCTGTCGCGATGCCGGGAACATCTAGCTTGGCTCCGTTTATTTTGGGGTACGGCCTGTAGGAACTTACGCTCAAATTGAAGAACAGTTTGTCGAAATAATATCCAGCGTACATTCCTGCAAAAATGCTAGAGTTGCGACTGTAATCGTGGTCATCGAAAGATTCACAATCGCCATCAGAATTTCCGCAGTTTTCTCCCGTTTCGCCCCAATATTCGATTTTGCTGTATTGGCTATACATTCCGATGAAGGCACCGAACTCAAAATGCGAAAAATTTGCGCCTACTGTAAGATGAGAAAAGATTCCGTCTTTGTAACCTAGGCCGCCTCCAATGACATAGCCGCTTCCTTTATAGAGATAGTCTACCTTTCCGCTGAAGTCAATGCCACCCAATATGTATTCCGCGTTCTTGAATTTCATTGCGGTAAAAAGATTATCGAGGTCAGCTGATTCTGAAGCGTTTTTGGTGATGTCCACGTTCTTTTCGCGGTTGTAATTGACCTTCCCCGTGAATCGCCACGATCCAGTATTGTCTTTTTGATAGGTGTTTATCCCATGGACCTCTGGGGATTCAGAAGCCGTCATTCGGAACTTGTGAACATTCGTTGTAACGCAGCCTGTGGAAAACAGCGCGAATATAAAGCTAAGTATGAAAGATGTTGCATGTTTAAACTTCATGCGTGAAAAATAGTTTTTCGGTTAAAAAGTTCAATACGTCGCAAAAATGTTTGCGACGAATAGCAAAATGAGCGGATAAAATATCATTTATCCGACATTTGTTACAAATAAGTGAATTTTTAGTAGAAAATTTTCACCAGGATTGTACCCACGATGGTAGAGACGATGACGCTCACCATGCCCGGGCGCATGAAACTGTGGTTCAATAGGTATTTGCCGATGACGGTGGTGCCCGAACGGTCGAAGTTCACAGTTGCAATGTCCGAGGGGTAATTCGGAATAAAGAAGTAGCCGTATACGCTCGGGAGTACGCCCAGGAGCACAGGACCTTCGATGCCGAGGCTGTAGGCGAGCGGGAGCATGGCGACCACTACGGCGCCCTGCGAGTTGATGAGCACGCTCACCGCGAAGAAGGCGAATGCGATAGCCCATGGATAATGTTGCACGATGTCCTTAAGTCCGCCCTGCATCACGTCCATGTAGTTTGCGAAGTAAGTGTCGGCAAGCCAGGCAATTCCGTAAATGGCGACCACGGCGACCATACCGCTTTGCCACACGGCCCCCGCCACTGCTTTTTTGGGGTTTGCCTTGCAGCAAATAATCATGAATGCGGCGGCCGAAATCATCACAATCTGAATGATGATGTTCATGGCGAGTGGTTTTACCTGTGCCACGCCGTCGACGACCTTGCCGGTGGGGAATTGCGGGCGGATGTCGTGGCCGATAATCTGGAACACGGAGAAGAGCACAATGACGGCGAGAGCGCCGAGGAAGATGAATACAGCTCGCTTTGCTTCTTTGGAAACTTCCTTGTCGAGCACCGAGGCGGTACTTCCGTACATGTATTCCTTCATTTGCGGGTCTTTGAGGCGCGCTTGGAAAGCGGGATCTTTATCGAGATCGAGCCCGCGCTTGTAAGAGACTGCGGCTGCGGCCATGATGCCGCAAACGCAGGCGGGAATGGTAATCGCAATCACTTGCAGGTTGTTGATTTCGAAACCGTTTGCGTTCGAGATAATCACGAACGAGGCGACGGCGGCTGCAATGGGGGAACAGGTAATGCCCACCTGTGAGGCGACAGAAGCTACACCGCAGGGGCGTTCCGGGCGGATTCCCTTTTTCAAGGAGATGTCGCAAATAATCGGCATCAGGGTGTAAACTACGTGACCGGTGCCCACGAGAACCGTGAGGAAGAACGTGCAGAGCGGAGCGAGAATCGTGATATGGTTCGGGTGCTTGCGCAACAGGCGTTCCGCAATTTGAATAAGCCAATCCATACCGCCCGAAGCCTGCATAATGCCTGCGCAGGTGACTGCCGCGATAATGATGTAAATGACGTCGGTAGGCGGTTTGCCGGGTTGCATGCCGAACCCGAGCACCAGAATGGCAAGACCGATTCCCGAAATGGCGCCGAGGGCAAGGCTCCCGTAACGCGATCCCACGTAAAGTGCCAAAAGCACAATCAAAAGCTGGATAATCATGAGGGTCATAAAAGGCCTCCTTTTTGTTTAGATATATATTATTTTGCAGAAAAAAGGCTCCGAATGGACTTATTTTTGCCCAGGACGACCTAAAAATGTGTATATTCTTTTCGAGACACTTCAACCAAGAGAGGAATTTATGGCAAACAAGTACGCCGGAACCCAGACCGAAAAGAACCTTCAGGCCGCCTTTGCAGGCGAATCCCAGGCTCGCAACAAGTACACCTACTTTGCAAGCTGCGCCAAGAAAGAAGGCTACGAACAGATCGCTGAACTGTTCCTGAAGACCGCCGACAACGAGAAGGAACACGCCAAGCTGTGGTTCAAGGAACTGGACGGTATCGGTGATACTGCTGCCAATCTGAAGGCTGCTGCCGACGGCGAAAACTACGAATGGACCGACATGTACGAAGACTTCGCAAAGACTGCCGAAGCCGAAGGCTTCAAGGCCCTCGCCAACAAGTTCCGTATGGTCGCCGCCATCGAGAAGCGCCACGAAGAACGCTACCGCGCCCTCCTCAAGAACGTGGAGACCGCAGCCGTGTTCGAAAAGAGCGAAGTCAAGGTGTGGGAATGCCGCAACTGCGGTCACATTGTCGTGGGCACCAAGGCCCCGGCCGTATGCCCCGTGTGCGCCCACCCGCAGTCCTTCTTCGAAGTCACTGCAGAGAATTACTAGGATATAGTAGGCTGCGCGATTCGTTGAGCAAACCATAAAGAAAACCCCGCGATTGTATCGCGGGGCGTTTTCGTCTATGCTAAAATCTTTAGTCCTTCACGCAGCGGATCGAAAGGCCGCTGTCCTTGAATATGGAACCGCCGCCGAAGCTGAACGTTTCGGAATAACTCCAGATGCGGGCGTTTTCTTTACCGCCAAATTCGGAGTGGTCTTCGTCAGCGGTCCAGAAGTAAGCCTCTCTGTCTAAATCGGCGAAGCCTGCGAAGTTTTTCTTGCCGCCGAACTGGAAATTGAACTCGGCTATTTTGTTATTCTCTTCAAGATAGGCGATGAGGATATTCGTTTCGGCGTCGCTAGGAACATGGAATCCGCTGGGGCAGTTGCCACGTTGAACGCCCTGCACGTTCGCATAGTTATTGCGGTATTCCATCCCGAGGCCCATCGCTCCGGGCCAACTATAGAGACGGCCGTACTGTTCGCAGTTTGCGTCATCATCATCGTAGCACCAGCTTTCGGACTTGACGCTACAGGCGTAATAGTTGAGGTTCTGGATCATCCAGGTCTGCGTTCCGAACGTGGCCACCTTGTAAATCTTGCCGTCGCGAATATCGCAGATAGTGCCTTCTTCAAGTGTCGCGGGGCATTGTCCCTGAATCCCTTCGGAGCAAGGAGTCGAGCCGCCCTCTCCATTGCCGTTGTCGCTGGCAGAAGTGGAATCGTCGCAGGCCACGAATGCCATGGCCAAAGAAATTGTTGCAATTTTATAGAGACTCTTCATTGTTTCCTCACTAAGGTTGTTATGCGAATAATAGAAAAAGATGCCCTGCGTGGGAGCATCTTTTATGCAATTCGCTATAGATCCTTCGACTTCGCTCAGGATGACATTTGGTGTTATTTCAATTCAACCATTTCGGACTTGCCGTCGACAGTTACTTTGTACTTGCCGGGGTAGCCGCGGAACTTCACGATACCATTTTCGTCGGCCTTGAAGGTTCCGTTGGTGGTCCATACCTTGTGCCACAAGTCGTAAATGAGCTTGGCGGCGGGCTTTTCGCGACCATCGGCAGCGATGATGCCGCCGTTCTTGACCCAGTGACGGTTATCCCAGAAGCCCCACAGTACAATACCTTCGACAGCCGGGTGGCTGAATGCGATGCGCAGGAACATCTCATAGCGGCGGGCCTGTTCGTCTTCGCCGAAGTACATGCCCTTCTGCCAGTCACCAAAGTCAAGTTCGGTCACCTTGATGGGGAGGCCGAGGGAGCCGAGCTTGTCGAAGCGGGCCTTGATGAAGGCCGGATTCAGCTGACGGTCGCCAAAGTGGCACTGCACGCCGATGCCATGCACGGGAACCTTGCGGTCCAGCATGCCCTTCACGATATCGTAGAGTCGGTCAGTTTCGCCAGCGACAATTACATTGTATTCGTTGATAAAGAGGCGAGCGTCAGGATCGGCCTTATGGGCCCAGATATGAGCGCTATCCAGCAGATCCCAGCCGCATTTGTTGAACACGAAGGGCTCGTGGAAGACTTCGTTCCATACGTCGTATTCCTTGATGCGGCCCTTGTATTCTGTCATGTCGCGGGTAATGCGTGCCTTGAGCTTTTCGCCGATGTCCTTGCAGCTACCCTTGAAACTGAAATGCTTGTCGTAGCCGTAACCCTGGATGCCCCACATGAGGGCGTGTGCGCGGAATCCCCAGTTGTAGTCCTTCACGTAATCCAGATACTGCTTGAATTCGTCACGGCGAATCTTGCCCTTCTTAGGTTCGTATTCCGGCCACTTGAACTGGTTTTCAGGAACGCCGTACCAGAAATACTTATTGGCAGTCTTGCGGTACCAAGTTTCCACGCTATCCTTGGAGGGGTAAAGCGCGAGAGCAGTACCAAAGGGGAATGCATGGCGCATGAGTTCTACCTTCACCTGGGCACCTGGCGTAGCCTTCACGGTCAAATCTTTTTTGCGCAGGCTGTCGATACGGGCGGCGGAGTTGTTGTACCAGGTCATGTCATTCATGCCTTCGACTTTTTCAATTTCCACATCGTCCATCTGCAGCCAACCCTTGGCAAGGCCCACATGGAAGGTGACGTTGTTGACGCCGTAACCCTTCTGGTCTGCAAGGAAGGTCATGGTATAAGTCTTCCATTCGTTCGTGAGCATGAAGGAGGCGCTTTCTTTTTGACGCCAGTCAGGAGGCCCGCCTTGAATAATGGCGTTGATAGGCACGTTGCCCTTTGCCTTGAAAGAGAGTGTGTAGTAGGCGGAATCGGCCAGCCATTTGGGCGGCTGCAACTGGAGTCCCCACGACGGGTTCGGAAGATCGGTTACCGTGAGCTTGACACCTTCGGAGCCGTCGACGCCGAGTCCCATTTCGCCAATTTTTGCTTCGTACTTGGCGGGGCCATCGGGGTTGTTCCAGACATACCAGCCCCCATCACCATAAGACAGGTCACCGTTAGTGAGGAGCGGGGCGGCCATGGTGGCGGATGCGCCGAGGGCGCATACAGACAATAATTTTTTGAGCATAATTATCCCTTTTTTAACATCCAAAGTAGAAAATATCCTCGTTTTTCGAAGGGTGATACAAGAAAAGTAGTGATTTTGTATACAGCTGTATCAAGTGTTGTTTTGACTCAAAAAATAGGTTGTGCATTTTTTTTCTACCTTTCATTTTGTGAGGAATCCGTTTTTTGGACATCTACGGAATACGATGTGAGTGGAACGAGTTGTGTAGATGAGAAAGATTTAATTGAAAACAACTAGCTTGAGGTTCTTATGAGCGTTTCGATGCAAGAAGTAATGAAACAGTCCGGCGTGGCATTCGGTACCAGCGGTGCCCGCGGCTTGGTGACAGCGATGACGGATCGCGTGTGCTATGTGTATGCGCGCTCGTTCATCAAATATTGCGAGGCTAGCTACAAGTGCGATCACACGATTGCGATTGCAGGGGACTTGCGCCCGAGTACCGAACGCATTTTGAAGGCCTTGGTCAAGGCCGGCGAAGATTCCTCTTGGAAGGTGATTTACTGCGGTCGCATTCCGAGTCCGGCCATTGCATTGTACGGTATTGACAAGGCGCTCCCGACTATCATGGTCACGGGTAGCCACATTCCGGCCGACCGTAACGGCATCAAGTTCAACCACCCGCAGGGCGAAATCACCAAGAAAGACGAACAGGGAATTGTTTCGCAGTCGGTGGATTTCGACGAATCGATTTTCGATGCAAAGGGAATGCTGAAGAATGCGCCCACGCTCCCGGCTGTCGAAACCGAAGCCGAAGAAAATTATTGCAAACGCTATCCAGAATTTTTCGGTACTAAAGCTTTGCAAGGCCTCACGATTGGCGTGTACCAGCATTCCGCCGTGGGCCGCGACATTGTGGTGAAGGTGCTTGAAAGCTTGGGCGCAACAGTCAAACCTTTCGCCCGCAGCGAAACCTTTATTCCGGTAGATACCGAAGCGATCCGTAAAGAAGACGAAGACTTGGCCCGCGAATTTGCGCACAAGGATTTTGTGGATGCCATCTTCAGTACCGATGGCGATAGCGACCGCCCGCTTTTGGCAGACGATGTAGGCATGTGGCTGCGTGGCGACGTGCTGGGCATCTTGGCTGCCCAGGCGCTTGGTATCAAGCGCATTGCAACTCCGGTGAGTTGCAACACGTCGCTTGAAAAATCCGGCAGCTTCGAGAAAATTTGCCGTACGCGCATCGGAAGCCCTTATGTGATTGCCGGCATGGAAAGCCTGGTAGATGCAAATGACAAGAGCGTCTCTGTCGCTGGCTACGAAGCAAACGGTGGATTCTTGCTGCAGACAAACCTCACGCGTTCTTTTGAAGACGGCGCAACCCGCACGCTTCCGGCTTTGCCGACCCGCGATGCTTTGCTCCCGATGATTGCCGTGATGGTCATGGTCCGCGAACAGAAAATGTGCGTGGTCGACTTGCTCAAGAAACTCCCGAAGCGCTTTACGCTCAGCGACCGCCTCAAGGAATTCCCGACCGAAGTGTCTAAGGCAAAGCTCGCCGAAATCCGCGAAAAGAAACTCGGCACCAAATTGTTCGGCTCGCTTACCGCAAAGCCTTCCAAGTTCAAGCCTAAGGATGGCCCGGCTCCCAAGCCGTTCCACGGCGAAGTCGTTTCGATTGATGAAACCGACGGCTACCGCATGGAATTCGATTCCGGCGATATCGTGCACTTGCGCCCCAGCGGCAACGCTCCGGAATTCCGCTGCTACGTGGAAACCGAATCCAAGGATCGCTCCGCTGAATTGCTCGCCGGCTGCATGAAAATTATGGAAGGCTGGCGCAAGTAAATTAGCGCGCCAGATGCAACTTTCTTAAGATTTTGCCAAGGAGTTCGTTGAGAATATCCTTGGCATCTTTGCTTCCAAGGTATCGCTGGATAATCAGCGTGAGCGTGAAGAGCAAGATTCCTGCAGCGCATGCGTACACGACGAGTACCACGAAGTTTGCTTCGCGCACGAATGCGCCCGAGACGCGGTCAAGCCCGACAGCGGCTGCAATCATGATACCGAAGGCCACGAGCGCGCGGGCCATATTCAGCAAAGCGTCCTTCATGCCGTCGGTGCCGTTCTTCTTGGCCCACATAAAGATCATCGAAATTACCTGCAGCAAAGCGCCCGTCGCACCGATAATCGGCACGCTCTTGATGCCGAGTCCCATTTCGGGGGCGCCCAGCACAATGTAGGCGGGAATAGTTGCGGCAAAGATGCCCGTATTCAAAAGCGTCGGTACCCACATGCGTTCGCAGGCGTAAAAACTGCGCACGAGCACCGCTTGCAGGCAAAGTCCGAGACTCACCGGTAAATACCAGCGCAGAATCTCGGAAATCGCTTCGGTGGTTTCACGCTGGAAGGCTCCGCGTTCAAACAGGATTCGCACCGCAGGGAAACTCAAAGCCCACACGGCAACGACCGCCGGAATCAAGATGCAGAACATGCGCGAAAGGCTCTTCCAGATCTTGCGATTCAGCTGGCCGAAATCGCCTTCTTTTACGAGGCGGGCCATGTCGGGGTAACTCGTCACGCTCACCGAGAATCCAAAGACTGCCACCAGCGTGTACATCACTCGGTAAGCGTAATTCAAGCTCGAAATACCGCCCGTGCCGAAGTTCGCGCCAAAGCTTCTGATAATAAATTCAAGGCCGAACATGGAACCCACACCAAGCGACATGGGGAGCATCATCTTGAAGTAGCGAACGATATCGGGGTGAGTCGGCTGCACCAAGAATTCGTAATGCACCCCGCCACGCCGGGCGCCCAAAATCTGCAAGGCAAAGAAACCAATAAAGGCGCCCACCGGCACGCCCCAGGCAAAACCTTCCAGGCCGTATTCCGTGCCGGTGAACTTTTCGAGCGCGAGCCCCAAAGCGCCGCCGCCCACAATCGCTACGTTGTAAATCAGGCCCGTTAGCGACGGAATCAGGAACTGCTTACGCGTGTGTTGCACGGCAACCAGAATGCTTCCGACAAAAATAAATACCTGTCCCGGCAAAATGATGCGGCCATAGTAAGTGGCGCGCTCGATCAGTTCCGGCGTGGCTCCCTCAACCGTCAGGAGCTGCAAAAGTTCCTTCATCCAAATGAACGCGGGCACTACTAAGATCAAAAGTGCTATTCCGAAAGTATTCAGGACATTGCTGAAGAATTTCCAACCGCCTTTTTCGTCACCGGCTACCTTGTAGCCCGTAAAAATCGGGATAAAGATGATGGACAAAAATCCGGTACTTACCACATGATTCAATATGTCTGGAATCATGAAGGCAAGGTCGAGGGCATTCTTTTCAAGCGATACGCCGGCGGCATGGGCCAAGAGCATTTCGCGGAAGATTCCTAGCACGCGGCTCAGGAGCATGGAAACGGCAACGATAATAGCGGCTTTGTTCATAGACTGCTTGAATTTAGCATTTTTTTATTATCTTTATGGCATGAAAAAGATTTTCTCTACTATCCTTTCCTTGGCAGCATTCTCGCTTGCCGCAAACGTTCAAATTCTTCCTCCCGAAGGAGCAGAATTTGCACCTGACGCCCCGAAAATGGTTCAGTCCATTGTACGCGCTTCCGTGAGCCAGACTGGCAATACTCCGGTAGATGGCGGTGCCGAAATCCAGCTGCGTACGAATGTGATGACCATGGGTTCTTCTTTCGTTGTGGTCTGCGAACAGTTAAAAGACGGTTCCATTATCGGAAGCGGCAAGCAGAAGGCTTCCTCCATCGATGACCTGGATGTGGCTATCGAAGGTGCCGTTAAGTCCGCTTTTGGTAACTCCGCAAACGCCGATGATGGTGCCTATGCTTCTACTACCTCCCGCTCGGAACCCGATGTGGTTGTGTATGTGCCTGCCGATCGTAATGACGGCGACCCGAACGACAACTTTGCCCACAAGCGCCCCACCCGCAATTATGTAAGCTACGGTTTGGGTGCCGCCCTCTGGCATAACTACGACTATACTTATCGCAAGGATGGCGTGACTTGTAAGGATCTGGGCAATTCTGAAGATGTTAAGGCATGTCACAAAAAGTATGACACCGAACGCGATTGGGAACAGGCTTTCGTATTCCACTATGCCCGTATTTTCGAAGTGATTCCCCAGGCGGCCATTACCATCGTGAACAACATGAATATGTCCTTTGGCGATGAATGGCAGTGGCATGAAACTTTCTTGCTGGGTGGCCGGTTCTTCCCGAGTACGGGTGTCGTCACTCCGTTCCTGGGCGCAGGCATTGGCCTTGGCATTCAGTTCGATGACCATTATTACGATGCCGATGAAGGCTTCGCTATTGGTCTTGCCGGTGGTGCAGAATTGGGCGTGATTTTCTTCCGCAATTCGGCAACGCAGCTCGAACTGGGCTTTGCATGGGATGCCCTGTGGGACGGCTTCGAGAGCTTTGACCATCGCTTCGGTGCCGGTAGCTTCTATATCGCCATCAACTACTAGTTGTTAGTCTAAGTTATCGTATTTATTATGGGTCATTGGCAAAAGCCGATGACCCTTTTTATGCATGGATTTTTTGTGGAAATGATGGCTAGACGTCTTTTCCGCTACGGGCGCAGAATGCAAGAATGACGAATGCGCCTGCGATAATTCCGATAAGGGGTAAGTCGGGCTGGCCGCGCAAAAACATCTTGAGTAATTTCACCAGTTGCGAAGTCAAGAATGCGTAACCTGCACTGCACAAAAGAATGAACAGTGCAAATCGCCCTATAAAGGGGAGACTGCGGGTGATTTTCTTGAAGTAATTGTTGATGTATGCCCCGTAAATCATCAGTACTGTTGCTACGAGACCTACCGAAATAGAATCCATGTGGACTCGCAGAAAATTTGCAAACTGGTGAATGTAGGGCTGCATGCGGTAAATATATAAAACGGCCAATTAGCCGTAAATAAAACCGAGCATGACCGCTGCTACGATCAGCAGTACAATCTGTTTGACAATATGCATCTCGTTGGAATTCATGCCCCTAAACTATAATTATCTAGGGGCAAAAAACAGAATGTAAGTAACGAATAATGTTACGCTCGTAAACAGTGTGACGTATGTTACAAAAGGGCGTTTTTTGTTTCGTTTGCTTTACTGTCGTTGAGCTTTGCGCAACACTTTTTACCAATCCTTAGCCGGTCTGGCTTGGCCGCGGAGAGGCTTCCAAGGCTTGCGTTCACCGTTCTGCTCGTCGAAATCCTTCAGCAACTGGGCCGCGTCTTCAGGGCTCATTTCGCCCATCTGCACCGGCTGTTCCTGCGGTTCTTCGCTACCATTGCTGTCGCTGGACTGCTCTTCAGGTTGCTGCTCGGGCTGTTGGCTTGCGCCGCCCTCGTTACTGTCGGAACTTTCGGCATTCGAATTGCTGGACTGACCGTTCTCACCATTTTGATCCTGATTCTGCTGGTCTTGATTTTGGTCCTGTTGGTCCTTATCTTGATTTTGCTGATCTTTGTTTTGATCCTGGTTTTGCTGGTCCTGCTGATTTTGATCTTGATTCTGGTCCTGGTTATTATCCTGGTTCTTGTCGTTCTTCTTGTTTTCGTTCTTCTGCTCGTCCTTGGCTTCGTGAATACGGTCCAGGAGCATTTGCAGTTTCTGGTCGTTCGGATAATATTGCAGACCTTCGTTACAAGTAATTTCTGCCGAGGGCAAGCGGTTTTCGATATACTGGAACGCCGCATCGCTGTAATAGGCGCTTGCAGACTTGGGGGCCGCAAATGCCGTGGCAGCAAGGAGCAAAACCGCGACGGTAGACATAATCTTTTTCATTAGATTACCTCCAAGTCGTTATCGGTGTTGCTGGCGTCAATCTTTGCCTTGGGCTTGCGTCCGGCCTTGATTTCGATGACATCGTCAATGCGCTGCACATGGCCGCTGAGCTGGCCTGCGGTTTCGTCTTCGGCAATCAGGTTCTCGAGCATTTCCTTTGCTTCGGCGTACTTGCCGTCTTTGCAAAGTTGCAGGGCGCGGGCTAAAACGTCCTTCGCCTTGTCGCTTAAAGGCGGCTGCTTCTGGTCATTATCCTGGTTCTGATCCTGATTCTGTTTTTGCTTGTCCAGTTCTTCTTTCAGTTTGCGCTGAACGATTTCCACGTTCTTCTTCGCGTTTTCGAAACTGTTATCGAGGTCAATCGCTTTCTTCAAGTAAGCCACCGATTCGCGCCAGGCGGCAATGCGTTCGCTGCCTTCGGCGGCTTTTTCGCCCATGCGGAAATGCGTATTTGCCAAATTGTAGGCAGCCTTCGCCGCCATTTTCTTGTCGGGCATGCGCACGGCGCTTTCAAGTTCCTTCTTGGCTTCTTCATAGTTGCCGAGTTTGTACTGGCAAGTTCCGATATTATAAAACAGAAGCGGATTTCCGGGTTCCGCTTCGCGGGCCTTCATGTACTTTTCGAGCGCACCGGCATAGTCGCCGTTCTTAAACAATTTATTGCCGTCATTAATGGGGCGCGCCCACAGCCCGACAGCAAGCAAACACATCAAAAAAACAAGTAAACGCATTCTAAAACCTTCGTCTAAGAATATACAAAAATGCCTGGCACGTGACCAGACACTCTCTCAAGTAAAGATATTGCTTGACTTTATTAATCTACGTGTACCACCGGATTCACCCAGTCGATATGGTCGAAATTCTTGGAACCCATTTCGTCAGTTTCAAGAGAAATTTTATGGCCTCCGCGAATATCCAAGTCGGCTGTTGCCGTCTGGCGGCCCTCCATACGTCCACTGCGCCAAATTTCCTTGTCGTCGACGCGTACAATAAACTCTACCACACCATTGCCCGATTCGTCATCAACGCCGCAAGTCACGGTAAAGCGAGAAGCGTTTTCCGGAAGCGCATAAACATGTTTCGACGGCGCATGCGATCCGATTCCGTTCAGGTAAAGCGTTCCGTTCAAATGCAATGGATTATTGTCGACCGTTTTGCCAATATTCGTATTGCCGTAGCCTTGAGACTGGTGTAGCAATTTCAAGTCATAAACAAAGCTTTCGCCCTTCTTGAGGTGGTAAGCAGTCTTTGCCTGTTGCATGTAGCTGCAACTGACATCTACGAGGTAAATCAGCAGGAACAGCGCATAGGGTACCAGTGCCGGCAACTTGACTTTATTGCAGGCGTTTATCGCCTTGTCCAATGCGGTCGGCGCAAAGGTGTGAACCATATATGCAATCATCACCACGATGCCGGCCATGGCAATCCAGTACCAGAGTGCGCTCCCGCGAATGGATGTCATCATGGAAATGTTCAGGAAGGCGACCATCGAAAGGAGCACTGCCCAAATGACGACGGGGCGGTTCTTGCAGGCGACGCCTGCAATGGCGATGACAGCAGCCGCAAGCACGTAGCGTTCGTGCATGCAGGGCAAAATCATAAAGAAGGCAAAAGCGTTCAGCGCGGCAAGCGTCATGATGCGGGAAACCGGCAAGCGCTTGAAGAAGGTCAGGGCCATCACCGCAACAGAAACCAGCACGAACAGGATTTTTCCGAGCAGTCCCGGATTCATGAACGAAGGAGCCCACTCAAAAATCGGCCTGGATTGCGGCGTCATGTTTCCCGAAAAAACCATCCATAAGTTGCCCGCATTCATCGATGCGTAAGGGTATTCGTCGATGGTACTCAGATAGGCTTGGGAAAATTCCTTGCTGAAGTTCCCTGCAATAATAAAGGGCAAGAATACCAGCAGGAACATGCCGGCCATCGCGAAGAGGCCTTTCCACATCACTTTGCGGTAACGCAGGGAAAGAGCACCGAATACCGGCAGGAACATAATCATCTGGAACTTCGTCAAGAGCCCAAGCATGAATAGTCCCATGCCGATGGCGTATGTCTTGGGCTTGGAAGCGTACCAAAGTCCCCATACGCAGAATGTTACCGGCAATACGTCCACCTGTCCCCAGATAGGGCCGTCCAGGTAAAAGGCCGGGTTTGCCACTACCAGGAGCATGACGATGGTCTTGACTTCGGGCAGCCAGCTCTTTTTATGAATGCGCAACCACACAAAATGCGCCAGCGAAATGTGGGCCAAAATCACCGGGAAAAGGCAGAACTGCTTGAGTTCATATTCCAAATCCATGTTGAGGCCGGTAATCTGGTAAATGACACCGACTACGCGCAGCCACAATACATAAAGCGGCGGGTAGTTGCCGGTAAAATGTCCCACACCCTGCTGAAGGTCGCTTACCCAATGTCTCCAAAAAGTCAAGTCAGAGGCAAAGCCGATTCCGTGCAACATCACAAAGTTGAGCAGGATAACCAGTAAGCCCCACAGGGCGAAGGAATCCTTTCGAAAGTAGCTCTTGAATTTTTGGAGTAATGTGGATACTAGATTTTTCAAAGAAAGCTTTGTCGGTAAACGCATAGGGGTAAATATAACTATTTGTAGCTATTTCCAAAACGCAGAAAGTAGACTTGTCATTTTTTCGTGATCTGCGACATCGGTCATTTCGCGAATGCTGTGCATACTGAGCATGGGTTCTCCGATATCTACCGTCGGAATGCCTAGAGATGCCGAAATCGTGGGGCCGACCGTTGAACCGCAGGGCATGTCGTTTCTCATCACGAATGTCTGATAAGGTATGTTATTTTGTTTACAAATAAGCTTGAATTGCGAATTGGAGAAAACGTCGCTGGCGTAGCGTTTTTGTGAGTTTATCTTCAATACGACCCCTCCGCCTAAAACGGGGGCGTGGTTCGGTTCATGTTTCTGAACAAAGTTAGGGTGCTCGGCATGGGCCATGTCGATGGATAGTGCAAGGCTTGCTGCGAGCATAGAATCCAAGTTGTTTGTTCCGCTAGCTTCTCGCAAAGACGATTCCAATACACTCCTCAAAAAGTTACTTCCGGCGCCTTCCCGGGTTTCAGAGCCCACTTCTTCGTTGTTGAAGAATGCCGCTACCTGGAAATCCTTTTCCAGGGGCTGTCCTGCCGCAAAGGCTTCGGCAATGGCATGGCAACTGCTCAGGTTGTCGAGGCGTCCCGAGAAAATCCATTCATCTTCGAGTCCGCCCAGTTGCGCCGGTTGGGCGTCAAAGAGCTGTACGTCGAAATCCAACAGGGTTCCGCCCTGGGGAATTTCCCGTTGTAACATATCCGTAAACTTTGTACCGACGCTAGCTGTCCACAAGGCGTTCAAATCGGTCTGGGGGTTTACCTTGAGGCCATCCTGGTTTACGCCACGGTTTAGATGGACTGCCAGCTGCGGAATACGAACAAGTTTGTTCCCGCGGAACAATTTTGTATGTATTTTGCCGTTTAATTCGTAGGCGAGGAGGCCTCCATAGCCTAAATCCCGGTCCAACCAGCTGGTGTAAATGGGGCTTCCGTAAATTTCAGGATGCAAAGTCTGGATTCCCGCGGCGGCATGATCCGGATTCGGGGTGATTTTCAGGGCCGGGAAATCTGTATGGGCCAGGGCGATCCTAAACTGGGAGTCCGAACAAATTTGTCTGGGGGCTCGCATGGCAATCAATGCCCCTCCCCGTTCAAAAAAACGGGTATTTTTGTCACATTTTTCGTCAAAGAGAGCTTTCAACGTCTCTACAGTATGGTAGGGTGTTACCGAGTTGTTCAAAAATTCGAAGTATTCCATACCCTAAAAATAGATATTACTGCGTTTTACAACGATTTCGCATATTTTTTTTTACCTAGAGACTTTGTTGCCAAGTCTTTAATCTATATTCTTGATATGGCTTTTAAACCATTAAAACAGATCAACTGGATGGAAATTTCCGGCCTTCTGGTCGGTATCTTCTTTACCGTTGCCGTAATGGTTTTTGGCATTGTTCTTTATGCAAAGTTGTTCTCGACCGGTATGATCGGTGTCGAGGAATACCGTCTGCACAGTAACTTCGAAAAGGCTTTCGGCTTGCGTCCGGGAACCCGCGTCCAGATCAGTGGCGTGGATGTTGGCCAGATTGGCGGAATGGATGTCGAAGGCGAAGGTGTCAAGATTGAGTTCATTATTCGCAAGGAATTCCAGAACCTGATTACGGATAGCGCCACGGTGTTTGCCATGCGCGACCAGAACATGATTTCGGCACGTATCATCAATATCGATATTCGCCGTGGAAAGGGCCGCGTGTTGGAAGATGGCGATTACTTGCCTCCTGGACAGGCCCAGGATATCGAAACCGTGCTCGAAACGGCAAACGAGCTTTTGGGCCGTGTGAACCAGCTTATCGATGCGGCCGATACCATTCTCGGTATGGCCATGGATACAGGAACAACCATTGGCGCCCTGTTTGGCTCTCGACTCCTTTACGACAACTTGAACCGTCAGCTTAACCGCCTCGATGATATCACCTATGTGGGCAAGAAGGTTTTGTTCCAGGCATCCGATTTGTTCGACACCATGCAATACCATATTCCCATTCTACTTGACAAGGTGGATACTATTGCTACGGATGTTTCCGGTTTGATGGGGGATATCAAGCCCTTGCCGCAAAAGGTGGACAACCTGATGAACAATGTCGACACCCTGATGGGCAGGGTGGACAATACCTTTGGTCGCGTCAACGGGCTCTTGAACGAAGTTGGCCTTGTGACCTCTGGACTTTCGGACTTTATGGAAGCGACGGAGCAGACGCTCCAGAATGCGGACGACTTGATGGCTGGCGTTTCGAACATGTGGATTGTGAAGCGTTCTATGCCTAACCAGGATTCTGTGCCCTTCATGGTGGAGACGCTATGGTAAAGTTTAAATCCGCTGTCGTAGCTCTCCTTGCCGCAAGTGCAATTGCAAGCGCTTCCGATTCGGGCGTCTATTCTTTTCGTGCACAGAGGTCTTTGGATAACGGAAAATTTGCGAAGGGTTACAATCAGCTTGAACGCGCCCTGTTGGCAAGCCGCAAGGAATCCGATTTGCTTTCTGAAAGCCGCGTTCTGATTGCCATGGCGCAAATCCGTACCATGAGCCTTGATCTGGATTTTGCCGATTCCCTGCTTTCGGTGGTCCACGAAGATGTTCTTGACCAGAGTACACAGGTGCAGTACACGAAGGTGAAGATTGCGCTCTTGAACACCCGGGGTAACTACAAGGATGCCGCTGCGATTTGCAACAGGGTCGGTGAAACCGACCTGAAGAAGGCCGATGAAACTGCCCAGGCCGCCTTTTATGGGGAATGCGCCGTTGCATACGCAGCCGTAGGCAGTGACCGTGCCGAAGAGGCCTTGAAGATGGCTGGCAAGCGCTCCGATAAAAAAGGCGGATTTTATGCCTATACGGCGGCTCGCATGGCGGACCTTTCCGGAAAGGGCAACGCCGATTCCCTTTACCGTGTTGCCGAAGAAAAGTCCATCAAGGCGAACAAGCCGTACAATACGGCGACTATCCTCTATTACCGTTCCCTGTTAAAAAGCACGCCTAAAAAAGAAGCAGCGGAATTGAAGGCCCGCTGCAAGAACGCCTTTGAACTGATGGGCCTCCCGAACAACTCCAAGCGTTGCGCGGAATAAAAACAACGTCATTGCGAGGAACGCAGTGACGAAGCAATCTATTTTTGCATGCCACTCCACGCATTTACATGTCATTTCCGCTATGCGAAATTCGGCAACTTGTTGCCTTAGTTGAGTTATCCACTCAGTGGACGTAAGGCGGGAATCTCCTTTTTTTAAATGATGGAGAAAATTCGCGTTTTGCACAATACTTGTAAATGAATGTTTAAATAGTTTTGAACTGATGCTTATGATTTTTTCTAAATTGTACGTAGAATGTAATGTTGTAAGAAATAAATAGGATAAATTGTATTTCACTAAATAAATATTGTTGATAAAATAAAATAAATTTAGCAAAAAAGGAAAGCCAATGAATTTGCCTGAATTTAAAGAAGATGATTATAAAGAATTTTTTGCTTTTTTCAAAAACAACTATTTCAACAATAAGTTCAGCACATTAACGAAAGGTGATGTTGAAACATATCTTTTTCATTTTTTGATAAAAAAATACAGGAAAATAAATAGCGATGGTTATTATGTAGATGACTCTAGCATGACTGATTTTAAAATGGCATGCCTGCTAGGAGTAACTCCGCAAAAAATCAGAAGTTTGAAAATGAAAGAACGATTGCTATTTCCCGATGATCAATATGATTGGAAAAAACAATTGCTTGCCATATCATCACAAGCTAGGTATGATACCGATAAAAAAAGAGTTATTCTAAATGTATCTGACAATTGGCTTTTTGCAAACATTCAGGATTGCTTGGAAGAAAAAGGAGAACCCATAGAAATGCAATTAAATGGGAAAATCTTGCAAATTCCGCTTCCTTATTATATTGATTTAATGATTGAAACTTACAAGGGCGAAAAAAAAGATATAGAAGATATAATCAAAAAAGATCTTGATATTAAAGATAAAAAAATTGATTTCAAAAAGCTTGGTATTCTTTTGAAAGAGCATGCTCTAAATTTAACAACGTTATGTGCAAATCTTGCAACAATCATTCCCAACTTATCAAACATCAAATAAAAATGAAAAAACCTGATTTCTATAAAGAATCTGTAATAAAAGATGAATTGGCGGTAGTGTAAATCAAACTGTGTCATCGTCCGTTGTTTGATTCCTTAGTAAAAGTTATAAAATTTTAAACCGGTCCTCGAACCTTATACATAGTTGCTGAGCGATTAAGGACCAGTTTGCCAGCGGCATTGTCCATTTCTT
>JAFXLS010000112.1 GCA_017530965.1 Fibrobacter sp. | reverse complement strand
AGCGCTCCCATCGGGCTGAAGATAAATACGAAGAACATCGCGCACAGAATGAACGTTGTCATGCCCATCGTCTTGCCGATTTCGCGGTAAGAGAGCAGGAGCGCTTGCCTGTAACTGCCCGTTTTTTCGTAGCCGTACTTGATATGGTTATTCATGTGGATGGTGTCGTCGACGGCGATGCCCAAAACCATTGGCATGATAATCATTGTAATCATGTCAAGCGGCATATTCAGGTAACCCATTAGCCCGCCAATCAATAGCACCGGTGCCACGTTCGGAATCATGCCGATAAGCCCCGCTCGGATACTCCCGAAGGCAAGTATCATCATGATGGCGATAATCACGAATGAACCGCCGAAGGAACGGAGCAATCCGCCCACCAACTTTCCATTCATTTCGGCGTAGTTGATGACGTCTCCTACAACCGAAGTTTTCGCTTCCGGGAAAATACTTGTCATATAGCTCTTCGCACTGTCCAGGTCTTCGACGATTTTATTTGCATCATAGCCCGAAAGTTCCACGTGAATGTACGTTGTCTTGTAATCTTCGTCCATCCAGCTGAAAATGGCGTCGGGGTCGGAGATTTCGTAGAGGAACAGCAGCTGCGTGAGCATGTCTTTTTCGGCAGGAATGGCGTAATACGCGGTGTCATCGCTATTCAGGGTTCGGTTTATCTCTTTTACGAGGCTCGTGACCGACTGGACTCGCGGTTTTCCGCCAGAAATTTTGGTCAGCTGAAGGGTTCCGAGCTTTTCTTCCAGTTCCTCGATTCTCTTCATGTTCGCCGGGTCCTTCAATGCGTCGGGATTATCGAATTCCACCATCACGTTGAAGTCGTAAAGGCTCCCGAGTTTTCCGCTGAGCATATCCAAGAGCCGCACCACATAAGGAATCTTTTGGCCCATGGTCTTGGTGTAGTCCATGTTCACGTCGATGTGTGCGATTCCCGGAACCTGGAACAGCATGATTGCGCCTGCAATGATGGCGATAATGACGCTGTGCCGGCAAACCTTGCGTCCGAAAAATTCAAAGAGAATGTCGGCCTTGGTGGCTCCCGCCGCCTTGACCATGTCGGGTTTAGGTTCCGTATCGCGCCCGAAGCTCATGAGAACGGGAATCAGCACCATCACATAGAGGCAAACCATAGACACGATGCCCGCCGAGATGCCACCAATCCAACGGATAGGCCGAATGCCCGCAAATAGGAACGAAAGGAGCGAGGCGACCGTAGTAATGACCGTAAAGAAGATGGGCCAGCCCGTTTCTTGAATGGCAAACACCACCGATTCCTTGCGCTTGCCGGAACGGCGGAATTGCATACGGAATGCGTTGATGTAGTGGATGGAATAGCCCACTGAAAGCGCCATGCCCAAAAGCACCGGGAGCGCCACCATCGAGGAGTCTCCCGTAATGTCTAGCCATGCATTGATTCCCAAGACAGATGCGATGCCACAAACCGTCGCGACGGCAGGCACGACCACACCGCGTAACGATCTTACAAAGAGAATGAGGCACAAAAGCATCACCGCAAAACCCACGCCGATGCGCATAATGCATTCATGCGTGATGATTTCTTCCTCTTCCATTTCGGTGTAGCTCATGCCCGTCTGCAAAAGCCGATAGCGATCGCTCTTGAATTCTTCGGACTCAATAATCTTGCGGGCGAATGGAGCGATGCTGTCTTTGCCGAATTCCACGCCGCCTTCGTATTTTTTTAGGGAGAGGATGACCCAAGTTTCTTTGCTGTCGTCCGAAACGATGCCGTTAACCAATGATTGGCGGCTCATGACGAGAGACTTTTTGGCGGCAAGTTCCTGAGAATCCGTTGGGATTCCGTCTTCAAACGGGTCGATGACTTCAAAGCCTTCGTCGTTCGCCTTGGGAATCGAAAGGTTGCGTGTCAAGGAGACGACGCGTTCAGCGTACGGAACTTCGTTTTCAAGCCTTCTTGAAAGCCGGTCAATAGCCGAAAGCACATCGGGTGCAAAGACGTCGTCGGCACGGACTAACACCATGAAGGAATCGTCACTGCCGAAAATATCGTAAAAATGCTCCTGATTCAGCTTTACCTGATCCCAGTCATCGAACCATTCGTCATCGCTGCTCGACATCGAAAGGTGCGGAAGCCCGAGGCATGCCGCTATAGTAAAAATCAAAGCCGCCGCGAGGATAAGCCAGCGGTGAGCTACCTGAAAATGCCCCATGCGGGCAAAAAAATTGTTAATACGGGAAACTTGCATACACCATGTCCATTTTTTGGTGCGAAATTAGGTAGAAGACGAATTTTTTTCTACTCCAAATGGGCATTATAATCCATTCGGACATAAAAGAATCCAAATAGACTTTTCTTTCGCTAAGAAACTTTTAACTACAAAACAAATTTCAAATATCCTAACAAAGTTAGTCAAATGCGCGTGAAAACGAACTGCCTTGCGGAGTTTTAAATTAGTTTGTATGTAATTAACGGAAGTTTGCAAAATACATAGATTTTATACATCGTCAATTCAACAAACACTCAACCAAGGAGTTTATCATGTCTATTTGGCATAACGAAAAATTCTGGTGCGTGGTCGCCGGCGCCGTTGGCTCTGCCATCGCAAAGAAAATTCTCAAGGCTCCCAAGACTCGCGAATATGCAGTCAAGGGACTTGCTCACGGCATGAAGTTTACCGCCGATGCCAAGGCCACCTTCCAGGATATGAAGGACGAAGCTGCCGACATCTGCAACGACGCAAAGAAAGAAGCGAAGAAGTAATCTCCCATGCGCACAAAAATTGTTTACGATCAGCCGGGGCGAATCCGCTTTCGCGCGGGGGCGTACGCTTTTGAACCGGAACATGAGCCGCGCATTCACAAGGCGTGCGTGGCGTATCCCTTTGTAAAACGCGCCGTCGTCCACTCTGAAAACGGAGGT
>JAFXLS010000111.1 GCA_017530965.1 Fibrobacter sp. | reverse complement strand
GTTGAGTTTTAAAAGTTTACCTTACTTGACGATCGTCCAAGCAGGAGAGTTGATGTTTCTGTAAGCAGTCACGCGGCAGGGCTGACCGATAGCCTGGGTCGCCGCTGCGGTCACGAGGGCGAGGAACTGGTCGTTGCTCATGCCCGGGTGTTCTTCGAGGGCTGCCACGGCGGCAATGCCGAGGAAGGCCTGGAGCTGCTTGTTGGTGAAGCCCGGATGGACGCTCTTCGCGTTCGGATCCCAGTCGCAATGAGCGGGGCCGATCGTCACCGGAGCGGCAGCAGGAGCGGCGGCAGCGGGAGCAGCCTTAACTGCAGGTGCCGGAGCCTTGTCCTTGTTGAGGCCGAGCTTGGCCATGATGAAGTTCATGAGGTAGCAGAGCACCGTGAGGCCCACGATGACGCACATCACCACGATAAGACCGGTTGCCTGGAATTCGATCAAGGAGCCGATACCGAAGGTGTCGGAGTCACCCTTACAACCCTGTTCGGTCGAGAATTCGCCCTTGCAGTAGGTCGAGCCCAGCTTGGCCTTGGCAATCGGGAGCACCTTGTGGCCACCGGCGTTTTCGATAGAATCGCGAACGTCGCGTGCAAGAACTGCCTGATCGTAGGTCTTATAGAGAATCGAATGGTTACCAGAGTGGTTTTCCACGATCTTGTAAACCATGTCGTCATTCATACCCGGCATAGAAAGCTGCTCCTGAACCTGAGCGGCATCGGAGGGGAGCATGAGTCCGAGTTGTTCATCGAACTTGCCCTTCACCTTTGCTGCAGGCTTCGAAGCAACGAGAGCCGGCTGCTGCACTTCCTGGGCCGGGGCGGCGGGAGCCACTTCCTGAGCTTCGGGTGCATTGGTCTGTGTTTCGTTCATATTGGATTCAATCCATTCTTTTGGGTTTCTGTTTTGTAAAAATCAGCGACGAAAATTTAGAAAAAGCGACGTTTGAATAACGCCGCCGAAAACTACATCACCCCGGTTTCAAGGCCTTTTACGGGGATATAGCGCACCGAGCCATCGGATGAGATAATCATGGCCACCCCGGCCATGTAATTCACCCATTTCCATTTTTCGTAATACCGTACATTCGCATGCCCGTTCGTCGTGTAGGCCAGCAACGGGACCACCAGATAATCGTGGGTCACCAAGATATTCACCCGTTCCATGTCGCCTAAATTCGCCTTGATTTCATCATTGAGCAATTGCTCGCTACGCGTTTCCAAGTCATAGAAGGCATCGGCATATTCACCCAAGAAAGCGTACTTGGAATACACAATCCAGCCACCTTCGCTACTGATATAGGAATCAGCCTTGGTCGGGTCCTTCGCGTACCAGTCCCCATTAAGGCCATCCAGGACTTCCAAATCGTATTTGGACAAGCCGTAACCTTCAGCGATGCTTTCGCAAGTTTCCTTGGTACGGGTATAGCCCGAATAGCCGAAATAGATTTTTTCCCGATTCACCTTTGCCATGCGGGCTCCTAAATCCCGAGCATACTTTTTGCCGTTTTCGGTCAAGTGCCCCTTTTCGCCCGTTTCGTCGGTGCGTTCACTGTGGCGGATAATGAATACCACCTTTTCATTCGCTTTAAGTCCTGCATAGACCTCTACAAGGTCAGTAAAACCATCAGCTTCTTGCGGGGTCGCCATGCGCCATGCACCGGCATCATAAATGTAATAGTTATCATGAATCACGCGACCTTCGCGGATTTCCCTGTCATACTCGCCCGGGCCAAAACCTACCGTGTCCTTTTCCATGGGCTGCGCGATTCGCCATTCCTTGTTATTCACGTCGCAAATAAAACGAACGGCCGAATGGTCCGATGTTTCATAGTCGTTCGCAAACAGCGCACTCTGGCCTTGATTCACGTAAGTGACCTTGCCCGCGTTCGCATCGGAACAAGTTTCAAAGGCGTAAGCTAGCGGAATAAAGAAGCGCATGTACCTTTCAAAGTTCGGGACATTCGTCATTCCCCACGTCGTTACGTTGTTTCGAATATCATTGTAACGCCAGGCAGAATCGATACCGACTTCCCAGTCCGCAATCTGAATCTTCGCATTAGGGTCATTCCACACGCCATCACCTTTCAGGTCTTCGCCCAAAGCGCCGATAAAGTTTCGCGTTTCCTCTTTAGTAAAACGGTTCTGCACCAACGCCGAAATGGCAAGCAGCACCGCATCGGAATCCATCGCAAATTGCAAAGAATCTACACCGAAAGCGGCAAGGGTTTCATACTTCGCCTGCTCCGTCGCCGAGTCCTGGGGAATATGATTCATCAGGAGCTGTTCTACACGCGGGCGAGACAAGAGAGTCAGAATACTGACTTCGGCGGAATCAGAAGCGCTTTCGGCCAATATCTCATAAACAAAAAGAGGAGCCCTGACCGTATCGACAACCGGCACAGGCGTATTATGATGAGATTCGTCAGCAACCGGGCTAACCCCATTGCCATTATCGGAGTCACCGTCGGAACCGCAACCAACCAAAAGCAAGGCAACTGTCAATACAGACGCCAAACATTCCACACACCACTTTAACCTTACCATCAACCTACCATTACATTGTTCCCGAATCGAGTCCCTTTACGACATAGAACACCCTCGTGCCATCGGGCTTGAACACGATTGCGACTCCCCCGAGATAATTCAGCCAATGATCCTTGGTATCCTCATAATACTTCAAGTCGATACTTTTACCCGAAGCATACACCACCAAGGGCACCATCACAATATCATGCGAAACAAACAAACCAACCTGTTTTCCCGAATTTTCAAAGGCAGGAATCAAGTGTTCTTCAAAAAGTTCTGTACTGCGGGAATTCAGGTTGTAGAACGCATCGGAATAAGCACCCTCATAAGCCCATTCAGAAGTCACCTTCCAGCCACCACCATGGGCATCCTTCGCGGCCTTGTAGGCGGCCTCGTCTTTCACATACCAGTTATCGTTCAACGCGGCAAGAGTATCGGCAAGAGTATCCAAATCGCCACGCCCCTTCGCGATGTTACTGCAGGTCTGGTGGGCACGGACAAACTGCGATGCTCCATAATAGAACTCGATGTCATTTGCAATGGATTCGCCAAGATCCTGGGACTGTTTGAAACCATTCTCGTTCAAAGGGCCAGTCATGGAATAATCGGAACCCCGTTCCGCATGGCGCAACACTATAACCATCTTCTCTGTAGTGGCCAAGTTATCCACCAATTTCTTGATATCCGTAAAATCGTTTGCGTGGGATTCGTAAATGTACTTGTCGTTCCAATCGACCTGTGTCGCAATCCGCCACAACAGGGTATTCTCATCACAAACGTAAGCGCGGACTTCGTCGTAGATGGTGGTCGACTTGATTTCACCAGAATTTTCGCTAGTGCAAGGACCGAAATAATGTTCCGGGCCATACACCACAACGGAGTCAACCACACGGACGCTGTCCTTAATATTCAAGCTATCGATCACGCGAACGCTGTCGATAAAGCGCACACTGTCAGCAACATGAGATGGGTTATCTACAACATTCACGCTGTCTACAATGCTCAAGCTATCTACGATACGAACGCTGTCCACAAAGTTTATGCTGTTTATCACCCTGACGCTATCGATAAAGCGCACGCTGTCGCGGACTACAACAGAATCCCGGAGAGCCTGTTCTGATTCTACAGCAGATCCCGAAGCCTCATTACATCCCCAAAACAGCAGCAATGCAGCCACCAAAACTCCCATCCAAATTTTTCGATTCATTTTCTCTCTTCTCTTTATACGATTACATCGTCATGGTGCCAGAATCGAGCCCCCTCACCGGCACATAACGAATTTTACCATCAGTTCCCAAGATAATTGCAAGTCCCGCCAAGTAATTAATCCATTGCTTGGTTTCAAAGTAGCGTAAGTTCACCTTCTTGTCGGTGAAATAGGCTGTCAGCGGAACTACAAACATATCGTGGGAAATGAAAATACCTACTTTCTTCACATTCGAAAATTCAGGCTTGATTATTTCGGTAATAAAGTTTTCGCTATAAGTCTTAAGATCGTAGAACGCATCGGAGTAGGCACCCTTATAGGCATAGGCAGAAGCAACCACCCAGCCACCACCATCGCTACTCTTGTGCTGTTCAAGCTTGCTGTTGTCCTTCACATACCATTCGCCATCAAGGGCTTCGATTGTATTTTCAGAGTAGCTAACCCCGGCGCCCTTAGCAATATTCTCGCAGGTTTCCATGCTTCTCGTGTAAGTCGAATTTGCAAAATAGATATCTTCGCCCTTGAACTTCTCGCCCACCTGCTTCGACTGCGACTTGCCCTCGTCGGTCAAATGTCCGTTCTTGCCCGTATCGTCGGAACGTTTGGCATGCCGCAAGAAGAAGATGACCTTTTCACCCGACTTAAGTCCCTTGTAAACGCTTTCGATATTTTCAAAGTCCTGAACATCGTCGCTAGTGGCGACACGCCACTTGTTGTTGTCGTAAATGTAATACTTGTCCTTATTGATAACACCGGACTTCAGCTGACCATTATATTCGCCCTTGCCAAATCCGTAAGTATCTTTTTCAAGATCCGTAGCGGCGCGCCACTCATGGGTATTCGCATCGCAAATAAAGCGAACCGAGGGCCCCGGCTGATCGTAACCCGAAACAAAGTAGGCACTCAAACTGTTGCTAATGAATTTTACCGTATCGGCATTGTGGGAACCGCAGTCTCCGAAGTTGTAGACCTTGGTCCAGAAATGCTTCAGGTGCTTTTCAAAGTCGGGAACCTCGCCCATGTTCCAGCTGGCGATGTTATTGCGAATCGTCGCGTAAGAGCCGCTGGTATCGAGCACCATGAGCCAGTCGGCAAGGTCCGCCTTGGCGTTGTTGTCATCCCAGTTGCCATTGCCCTTAATGCGGTCCGCAATACCTGAGGTGTACGAAAGCATTTCACTGCCGGAGCCCTTGCGCTGCATCATGATCGAAATAGCAAGGAGCGCTCCACTGTACTCGTCACCATCAAAAAGTCCGATATCTTCTGCAAAGCGGCCATCTGTCGTGGTCTGCTGCTGTTGCTGCTGGCCAAAGCCCCAACCAAATCCGCCACCATGGCCACCGCCAGTTCCAGAGGATTCACCCAGCTGAATTTCGAAAGAAGACAAAATGTCGCGCAGAGCCTGGGCCTTGACGGCACGAATCGGCTGGTTATTGCCGCTGTTTTCCACAAGCTTGAGTACGCGGGGCGCTTCCATGTGAGTCAACATGTTCACGTTCACCGAGTCCTTTTCAGTCACGTCCACCACCGCTTCTAGCGTCACGGGCTTAGAAGAAAGGCCTCCCGTAAGTTCATTGCGGAAATATCCGTTGGCCTTCACTCGCAAATAGGGAGACACGAAATCGACGCTGTCAAAGTTGTAGTTGCCATCACCATTCAAAATGCAGGTCTTGTGGGTACGCTTAGAATCGGCCAGGTGCTGGGTACTGTCCAGTTCAATCAGCTTGACCGACGTTCCATAACGGAACGGCCCCTTTTCAGCAACGCCTACAAGATGAGCCCCCACCATACGCGGTTCTGCCGTATCGACCGCAGCCGTATTTGCGCTATTGTTGCCACCAAAATTACCCCACGGGAAAGTCCCGCCAGAACTGCCCGAGTCATCATCATCGTCGGCATCAACATCTTCGCCTGTCACAAGCACGCCATTGCGGCACGAAATACCCGTTGTCTTGGACACCTCGTCCGAAGGAACCCATTTCTTGGCCAAGCAGAAATAGAGTTTATTTTCGCTTTTGACCATGAAGGATTCGCCTTCGGTTTGGGCGGTACATTCCGGCAAGGCATCCACATTGACCACGACCGTAGTATCGGCGATTACCGTATCCTGAATACCAACAACGGCACCTGTCGAAGAACTTGAACCACCGGACTCACCCGGCTTGCCAGGATCGCTGGCACTAGAAAGGGGACGACCCAAGGAATCCTTCTGGACCACACCGCTGGAATTTTTTTCCCAGCGGGAACCACTGGAAGTTTCATCGTTATAAGGATCGTCTATGACTTCTTCACTTGAACTAGAGCTATGCTCCGAACACGCCTCAAAAGAGAGGGCCATAAAAGCACAGACAATAATCCAAAATAGGCGATTCATTTCGTCGTTCCTCAAAACCTACTAAGCAATATAAAAAAGTCTACACCATTTTCCCAGTCGCAAGGAACCGGGAATGCATTTCAAATGCCCTTTCTAAGGCTATTGGCATATGAACGGCCTTGGCATGCTTCAGGCTGTATTCCAAAAAATCCGTCAACGGTTCACGGAATACGGGATGGGCACAATTTTTGATAATCGACCTGGCCCGTTCCTCGGCAGAAAGCCCTCGCAAATCAGCAAGGCCCTGTTCCGTCACGAAAATCATGGTATCGTGATCCGTCTGGTCCACATGGCTCACGTAAGGCACTATGGAACTGATGGCGCCATCCTTGGCCACCGAAGGAGTCAAGAAGAAACCAAGGGCGCAATTGCGGGCAAAGTCCGCTGCACCGCCGATTCCGTTCATCATAGAAGAACCCGAAACCAGGCTGCTGTTCACGTTTCCAAAGATGTCCGCTTCCAGGGCCGTATTCATGGAGATTACGCCCACGCGGCGAATCACGTCGGGACTGTTGCTCACTTCTTGCTGACGAAGAACCAGATGTTTTTTCCATTCCTTCGCATTCTCGACGAATTCTTTCTGGGCGTTTTCAGACAAAGTAAGTGCCGTGCCCGAAGCCACCCCCAGCTTGCCCTTCTTAAGGAGCGGGAGCACGGCTTCTTGAATCACTTCGGTATAAAGGTCAATTTGTCCCAGGCGATCATCGCAAGACATGGCGTTCAAAACAGCATTGGCTACTTTGCCTACGCCACTCTGGAAAGCCATTCCCTTGGGAAGGCGACCTTTCTTTTCTTCAAAGCTGATAAAGTCCAAAATACGCTGGCCGATATTGGTCGAAATTTCATCCGGTTCTACAAATGGGTTCACCTCGTCGAGGCGGGATGTTTCGACAATGGCGATGACCTTGTTCGGGTCTATTTTCACAAATTCGCCACCCACACGATCACCGGCACTATAAATCGGGAGAGGCTTTGCATGGGGCGGAAGTTCGGGCAGGGCCACGTCATGGATTCCCATGAAGGAATCGCCCAAACGGGTATTCAACTCCAAGATAATCTTCGGCGCCATCTCCAGGTAGGTAACCGAATTTCCGCCCGATGTCGACAGACATACCCGACCGTCGCCCATAATGGCAGAAACTTCGATAACAGCGACCGTCGGGGCAGGCAAAGCCCCCGTTCGCACCAGATAACCCATCTTGCCCAGGTGAGCGTCAATATACTTGATTTGGCCAGCGTTAATAGCCTTACGCAAACTCGGATTGCTCTGGTAAGGCATTCGAAGCGACACCGCCTGCGCCCGAGCTAAAGCCCCGTCGCAGCTGTCGCCTGTCGACGCTCCCGAGAAGAGCGTCACCTTGAAGGGCTTGCCTTCGGCATGCAACTGTTCGGCACGGGCAGCCAATGCCGTCGGGACCTCTTTGGGGTAACCCGCCAAGGTAAAACCGGAAACACCCAATACATCACCATCGTTAATCATTGCCGCGGCATCGACTGCCGAGCACTTCATCGAGTCAATCCAATTCATAGTGCCGTAAAAATAATTTTTTAGATTTTCCCGCGTGAAACACTTCATCAAATACAACTTGATTGGCGTCATGAACACCCTCATTACCCTGGCATCGGTCTGGGTGATGCACCAGCTTTTGGACTGGAACCTGGAACTTTCCAATTTTCTCGGGTTCATTTTCGGCGCCATCAACAGCTACCTGATGAACCGTATCTGGAATTTCAAGAGCCATAACCGCAAGCGCACCGAAATCGTCCGATTCATCATCGTGTTCCTTGCAGCCTACGCCCTGAACTTTGTAACGCTAGAAGCAACCGTATACGTTTTGAACACCGCCTGGTGCAAGCCGTTTACCGACTTTATTTCACAATTCATGAAACCCGGCTTCTTCGCAAATATCGTCGCCAACGGCGTGTACGTCATCGCAAGCTTTACGCTCTACAAGAAGTGGGTGTTTAGGTAATTCGATAACTTTTTGACAAAACGAAATGTGTCATTCTGAGTTATACAACACTTGGGACGGAGTCCCCTAGTGGCTGTTATCCACCTTGTGGAGAAGCCCTTTGGGCGGAATCGAAGAATCTATTATTACAAATTCTCATAGTTTAGATCCTTCGACTTCGGGCGTCGCCCTCCGCTCAGGATGACATCTGGTATCTATACAAAAAGGGCTCGCAAAGCGAGTCCCTTTTTTGCAGCTGAGCTGCAGAAGCTTTTCAAGAATTCCGATTAGAACGGTACGAGTTCAACACGGCGGTTCTTGGAGCGGCCCTTCTTCGTCTTGTTGTCGGCGATAGGCTTGTCAGAGCCAAAGCCCACGGCGCGAACGCGGTCAGAAGAAATACCGTTCTGGATGAAGTAATCCACCACAGCCTGGGCACGATCCTGAGAAATCTGCTTGTTCGTGTCTTCGGAGCCCGTGTTGTCGGTATGACCCTGGACTTCGATGTTGGCGGTGCTGAACTTCTTCATGAGTTTCACGATGTTGTTCAAGGTCTTGTAGCTAGACTTGGTAAGCTTCTTGGAGCCACTCTGGAAGTTGATGCCCTTCTTCAGCTGTTCCAGGTCTTCGGCCTTGTTGAGCGGGCAACCCTTCTTGTCGATACGTACGCCTTCGAGGGTGTTGGGGCACTTATCGAGGAAGTCAGCCACGCCGTCCTTGTCGGTATCAATCGGGCAGCCAGCGGTGTCTACAGCTGCGCCCTGCGGAGTATTCGGGCACTTGTCAAAGCCGTCGTAAACGCCATCCTTGTCAGCATCAGCAGCGCAACCCAGAGAGTCAACAGGCACGCCAGCCGGAGTGTTCGGGCACTGGTCAACACCATCAGGTACGCCGTCCTTGTCGTAGTCCAGCGGGCAACCAGTGTTGTCAACCGTGAGACCGACCTTGGTTTCCGGGCACTTGTCGAGAGCGTCAGGCACGCCATCCTTGTCAGCGTCAGCCGGGCAACCCGTAGAATCAACAGCCACGCCCTGCTTGGTGTTCGGGCACTGGTCAACTGCATCAGGAATACCGTCGCCATCGAAGTCGCCTTCGCAACCTTCGGCGTTCACCTGAGCTCCTTCGCGAGTGTTAGCGCACTTGTCGAGAGCATCGGGTACGCCATCCTTGTCAGCGTCAGCCGGGCAACCGAGGGTGTCGACCTGGAGACCTGCCGGAGTATTCGGGCACTTGTCGAACGCATCGGCAACACCGTCCTTGTCGGCATCGGCCGGGCAACCCGTTTCGTCAACCGGGAGACCTGCCGGAGTATTTTCACACTTGTCAAGACCGTCGTACACGCCGTCCTTGTCAGTATCAACCGGGCAACCCACAGAATCGGCCTTCACGCCAGCCTGGGTGTTCGGGCACTTATCCACAGTATTGGGCACACCATCCTTGTCGGAATCCGGTTCGCAACCGAGCGAATCAATCGGAGCGCCTTCAGTGGTGTTCGGGCACTTGTCAAGACCATCAAGAATGCCATCCTTATCGGTATCCATCGGGCAACCAGCGGTATCGACTTCGGCTCCATAAGGCGTATTATCGCACATGTCGAGGCCATCAATCACGCCGTCCTTATCGGTATCAATCGGGCAGCCAAGAGTATCAACAGTAGCCACACCCGGTGTATGCTGGCACTGATCCTTTTCATCCGGAACGCCATCACCATCTTCATCATGCTTTGCATTGCCACCAAAGCGCCAGGTCAGGAGAGCGGTACCGGCAATGGTCGGAGTCGGCGCATAGCCATAACGGACATCACCCTGCTTCGCAGCGTAATGGATGGTATGTTCCGAAACACTCTTCATTTCTTCCTTGTTATCATAGCCGAGATTCTTCAAAGTACGAACGGCGATATCTGCACCCAGGGCAAAGTCGATATTCCACGGCAAGTGGAAACGAAGACCCGGAGTCAGGAGCATCGGGTCATCCAAGGGTTCACGACGGTAGGCACCTTCTTCAACACGCATTTCGCCAGTGAATTCGACGAAGATATCCACCCACCTGCTCGGCATCACGTTCAGACCGGTGCCATAGACCACGGTATTGGTTCCCTTGTCGGCAAACACGTAACCGCCATGGATATTCCACACGACCGGCACTCCCAGTGCACCGAAATTCAAGGTAAGCACCAAAGTTCCAGCCACGTTAACTTCATCCGAAGAATAGGGGTTCGTATTACCCGCTTCATCATTCAGGTACCATGCATGGCGAGGACGAACACCGGCACCCTTTTCTCCCGTCGGGATATAGACATCGATCAATGCTGCAGCGGCAAAGAAACTTCTTGCATCACCCACAAGACCGGATTTCATCCAGATATCCAAGTCACCGCGGCTGTTCTTCCAAAGATCGCCTTCGCCATCACCACGCAAGTTAGCGTGATCGTAATAAAGCGGCAGGGAAACGCCCAAATCAAGGTATTCTTGCAAGCCAACGGCCACATGAACATTGCCCGACAACGAGCCTGCCTGCGAATGGAACGAACGGTCTTGGTTATTTATAGAAAGCACGCCACCACGGGACTGTGACCAAGAATCAAGCGAAACGGCTCCACCCGTTCCGAGTTCGATACCACCCTTCCCCAATGTATAGGCGTTATGTTGATGTATACCGGAGGTTCCACCCTGAAGCCCGGACTGGGCAAAGGCAAGACCGCCAGCGACCAATGATAAAGCAATGATTTTTTTCATTGTAACCCTCGCATGTCTTTATTACATTACTTTCCAATGTAGTATTTTTGCAAGTTTCAAGGGCGATGTGACCTGGCTCACACCCCAAAATGCATATAAAATCAGTAAATTCCACACAAATGCAACTAAAAGTTTATATTAGACATCAAAATAATGACTATGAACCCGATTTTATCTATACAGAATATCCGCCGCGACTTTAAAATGGGCGACGAAACGGTCCACGCGCTGCGTGGAGTTTCTTTTGATATCTATCCCGGCGAGTTCGTGACGATCATGGGAACAAGCGGTTCCGGAAAATCCACCATGCTGAACATTTTGGGCTGCATGGACAAGCCCACCTCCGGCGAATATATTCTGGACGGGCAACACACCGAAAAATTGAAGCGCGACGCACTCGCGAAAATCCGCAGCAAGAAGCTGGGATTCGTTTTTCAGAGTTACAATCTTTTAAGTCGAACCACGGCCATCGAGAACGTGGAATTGCCCTTGCTTTACAACTCCAGCATTTCGGCAGCGGAACGCCACCGCCGCGCTATCGAGGCTTTAAAGATGGTCGGACTCGAAAGTCGCATGAACCATTTACCGAACCAGCTTTCGGGTGGCCAGCAGCAACGCGTGGCCATTGCACGCGCCCTGGTAAACGACCCGGTCATCATCCTTGCCGACGAAGCGACCGGTAACTTGGACACGCGTACCAGCTACGAAATCATGATGATTTTCCAGGAGCTGAACCGTCAAGGAAAGACCATCGCCTTCGTGACCCACGAACCCGATATCGCCACCTTCAGCGGCCGCACCATTACGCTTCGCGACGGGCTCCTCAAAAAAGACGTGAAGAACGAAAACGTGCAAGACGCCAAGGCCGCCTTCGAAGCACTCCCACCACCGGAGAATTTTGACGAATAATATTTATGTCATCCTGAGCGAAGTCGAAGGATCTAGATCTTTCGATTCCGAACCTTCGGTTCTCCACTCAAGATGACACTTCTAGGAATTAGCTTATGTCTCCTTTTACTCTTATAAAAATTGCACTCAAGGCTTTGCTCCGCAACCGTATGCGCACCTTCCTTTCGGTGCTCGGCATCGTCATCGGTGTTGCGGCGGTGATTGCCATGGTCGCCATGGGCGAAGGCTCCCGAATCGCCATCAAGGAACAAATGACCGCGATGGGTTCCAACGCCATTATCATCATGCCCAACCGCGACCGCCGCGGCGGCGTGCAAATGGAATCCACCAGCGAGCTCCTGGAGGAAGCCGACATCATCGCCATCCGCGAAAACGCCACCTACATTGACGGCGTTTCCCCGATGATGACCGTAGGCGGGCAGGCGATTGTCGGCAACAACAACTCCCCCACGACTTTGAGCGGTATTTCTGCCGACTACCTCAAGATTCGCAACTACGAAATCGAAGACGGCGTCATGTTCGACGATGTCACGGACCGCATGTCCAAAGTCTGCGTCATCGGGCAGACCGTCGTGAAAAACCTGTTCCCTGAAGGCGACCCCATCGGCAAGACCATTCGTTACAAGAACATTCCCCTGAAGGTCATCGGCACCTTGAAAGCGAAAGGCTCCGGCGACTTCGGGCAAGATAACGACGACGTGATTTTCACGCCCTACCAGACGGTGATGCGCAGGTTTTCTGCCACCACGAACATCCGCCAGATTTTTGCAAATTCCATCGGCGAAGGCTACGCCGAAAAGGCGACCGAAGAAATCATGGGAATCCTGAAGGAACGCCGCGGCTGGACCAAACCCGTTGACCCGTTCCGCGTGTTTACGCAAGAAGAAATGATTCAGACCATTACGAGTACTTCTGACATGATTTCCCTAGTGCTCACGATTATTGCAGGAATTAGTTTGTTTGTAGGTGGCATCGGCATCATGAACATCATGTACGTATCCGTCACGGAGCGTACCAAGGAAATCGGCCTGCGCATGGCCATCGGTGCTCGCGGCAAGGACATCATGTTCCAGTTCCTGTTCGAATCAGTCATCATCAGTCTGCTCGGAGGTGTTATCGGAATTGCACTCGGCATTGCCGCCTCCGAAATCGTGAAAATTGCCTTCAACATGCCCATGAGTGTCTCGGTGACCAGCGTGATCGTGAGCTTTGCCGTGTGCTTTGCGACAGGCGTATTCTTCGGATGGTACCCTGCCCGCAAGGCAAGCCGACTCGACCCTATCGAAGCGCTAAGATTCGAGTAAATAATTCACATTTTTTTGTTCTCACACGACATTTTTCTTGTATATTTAGGGCATGGAACTGCTAGAATTTTTAAAACCGATGCCGGTCGTGGGCATTCTCCG
>JAFXLS010000009.1 GCA_017530965.1 Fibrobacter sp. | reverse complement strand
GTCGGTACCGATCATCATTCCGCCCGGGAAGGCGTAGTTATCGAGCACCACCTGGTGGATGATGCCTGCACCCGGGAGCCAGCAGTCAATGCCGTACTTGGCAGAGACGGACTGTAAGAAGTCGTACACTTCCTTGCTTTCTTCCTTGGCGCGGGGGAGGTCCTTTTCGACACCTTCACGGGCGATAATCAAGTGGTCGCAGTGCACGGAGCTGGGTACTGCCACGCGGGCCTTGCCGGCGGTGGTGAACTGCAAAAGGGCCATCTGGGCGGTAGCGTCCTGCATGGCCACGCGATCCGGGTGGAATTCGGCAAAATCCTTGCCGCGTTCATAGGTCCTGTTCTCGGCGCCATCAATCAGATGGCTGTAGATAATCTTTTCGGCGAGGGTGAGCGGACGGCCCAGCTGCTTGCGGGCAGCTTCAACGCGGGCGGGAATGCGGGCATAGACGCCCTGGATCATGTCGAAATTGAAAAGCATAGTTACCTCTTAAATTTTCGGGCGTAAAGATAGAAAATTATTTGGTTGCTTTTTTTTACCCTTAACAAAGGGTGTAAATTTTCCTAAATTTGGCCGCGTTCCTAAGATTGGAGAACCCCCATGTCCAATATAAACGCCAAAGATTCCGTCAAGAATTTCCTTGCTGGAGTCAAGACGACCGTTACTCCTGAACTGTTTCGCACAATTCGCAGGGGCTACGACAAAAAGAACTTCGTAAGCGACCTCATGTCGGGCCTGATTGTAGGCATTCTGGCGCTTCCGCTTGCCATTGCGTTTGCTATCGCTTCGGGTGTGGGTCCGGAACAGGGTCTTTATACGGCCATTATCGCTGGCTTTACTATTTCGCTGTTGGGCGGTTCCCGCTTCCAGATTGGCGGTCCGACGGGTGCCTTTATTGTGATTGTTTATGGCATCGTGAGCCAGTATGGTTACGATGGCCTTGCCTCGGCCACCCTTTTGGCCGGTATCTTGTTGATTATCTTTGGTTTAGCCAAATTTGGCGCGATCATTAAGTTTATTCCGTATCCGGTTACTGTGGGCTTTACCGCCGGTATCGCTATTATTATTGCTCTTGGCCAGGTGCCGAACTTCTTTGGCCTGCGATTCCTTTCGAAGGATCCGGCTGATGCCGTAGGTAAAATCAAGCTTTACGCCTCTTCGCTCGATACCATCAATATTTATGCTGTGATTGTGGGCCTTGTGGCTCTGGCCGTTTGCATTCTGTGGCCGAAGATTACCACGAAGGTTCCGGGTTCCCTGATTGCCATTATCGTGGCAACCGTGCTTGTGAAGGTCTTGGGTTGGGATGATCCCGTTACTGGCCATGGCGTGGTGACGATTGGCATGAAAAACCACATTCCGACTGGTTTCCCGGTACCGCACCTGCCAAACATTAGCCTCGAAATGATGCAGAAGGTGTTCCAACCGGCTTTGACGATTGCCATTTTGGGCGCCATTGAATCCCTTTTGTCTGCCGTGGTGGCCGACGGTATGACCTCGACCAAGCACCGTTCCAATACCGAACTTTTCGGTCAGGGCGTTGCCAACGTGCTTTCCCCGATGTTCGGAGGTATTCCGGCGACGGGTGCGATTGCCCGTACGGCAACCAACATCCGTAACGGTGCCGTGAGCCCGATTTCGGGTCTCGTGCATGCTGTTGTGCTCCTGCTCATCATGCTCGTGCTCGGTAAGTATGCCGAAATGATCCCGATGGCAGCGCTTGCCGCCGTGCTTTTCCAGGTGGCATTCAATATGTGCGGCTATCGCAGCTTTATCAAGATGTTCAAGGCCCCCAAGAGCGATGTGGCTGTGATGCTTGTGGCCTTCTTCTTGACCGTGATTATCGACCTGACGGTCGCAATCGAAGTGGGCGTGCTTTTGGCCGCAGTGCTGTTCATTAAGCGCATGAGCGACGTTGCCGAAGTGGAAACGGTGACCGAAGCCCTTAAAGAAGACGACGAAGAAGCTGCCCATAACGAACTTAGCCGCCAGGTGCCGAAGGGTGTGGCCGTGTACGAACTTGCCGGTTCGCTCTTCTTTGGTGCGGTCGACAAGTTTAAAGATACCATGGCGCGCATCTCTGACAAGCCGAAGATTCTTATTTTGCGCATGCGTAGTGTGTCTAGCATTGATGCTGCCGGTATCCAGATGATCGAAGACTTGCTGAATCGTTGCAACCGCGAAGGCACGCAGCTGTTGCTTTCGGGCGTGCATGCCCAGCCGGTGGTGGCGCTTACTCGTGCCGGTGTGCTCAAGCAGCTCGGTGAAGAAAACGCCCTCGGTAACATCGATGCCGCCCTCAACCGTGCCCGCGAACTCTTGGGTCTCCCGATTGTCGATACCTCGCACGAAGCGCAGCCTGCGCCTACGGTTTCTTGGGAAAAGAACCTCGACAAACCGTGGATGCCGGAAGAATCCAACGCCGCTGTGGCCGAAGAAACTCCGGAAGTCATCGCAGAAAAGATGATGGACGAACCGGTCGTAAAAATCGAAGAAACGGTAAAGTAACTTTCGTAAGTTTTTCTTAATTTTGTGACGGAAATCGCAATGTGATTTCCGTCTCTTTATTTGTGTGGAATCTATATCTAAATTATGGGCATGACTAAGAACATTAACTTACAGTCTGCACAGAAAGCAAAAATCTTCTGGAACTTCGCATTCAACTATCTGGTTGCATTTGGCGGAGTAACTTGGGTTCTCATCCACTGCTTCTGCTAAATTTTTTCTATCTTTGGCGCCATGTTTAAAATTGGCGTCATGGCTTCCGGAGGCGGAAGCAACTTTAAGGCGATTATTGACCGCATTGGCGAGGGTGACCTCGAAGCTCAATGCAAGTTTTTAATCACTAATAACGGGGGTTGTGGAGCTGTTTCTCATGCAGAATCTTACGGCATTCCCGTTTTCCATATTTCGGGCAAAACCCACCCCGACACGGCTGCTTACGAAGCTGCCCTTTTAGAAGTCATCGATCGCTACGATATTGATTTGCTCATCTTGGCTGGCTACATGAAGGCCTTGCCGGTAAGTCTCATCAATAGGCTTCCAGATCGCATTTTGAACATCCATCCGTCGCTTTTACCCAAGTATGGCGGCAAGGGCTTTTTCGGAATACATGTGCACGAGGCGGTGATTGCCGCGCACGATACGGAATCTGGCCCCACGGTTCACTTGGTCGGCGAAGAAATTGACAAGGGCCGTATTTTGGCTCAGACTCGCGTACCTGTTGAAGAAGGCGATACGCCGGAAACGCTTGCAGCCCGTGTGCTGGTGCAGGAACACGCTTTGTATTGGAAGACGATTAAGGATTACGCTGCTCAAATAGGCTTGTAACTCATGAAGTTCAAGGTCCCGGCATTTCTCGAAGGAATAGAAGCTCCTATAGAAGGCGAAGTTGCCATGCGCAAATTCGCAGCCTCCCAGATGGGGGAGAATGCCGTGGTCGTGGGTATTGACGAAGTGGGCCGCGGCCCCTTGGCTGGTCCCGTAGTGGCCTGCGCCGCTGTGCTCAAGGCTCCTGATATTATGCCAGCCTTGAACGATTCCAAGAAGCTCTCTCGCCCTAAGCGCGAGGCTATGTACCAGGCTGTGCAAGACGCTTGCGAATGTTTTGCCGTGGCAAGCGCTTCTGTAGAAGAAATTGACCGCATGAACATTCTGGAAGCGGACTTTCTTGCCATGCGTCGGGCCCTGCAGGCCCTTGGAATGCCCGGCCTCCATGAATCAGCCCCTAAAATCCCAATCTTTCAAAAGGGTTCTCTCTCGTCCAATATTCTCATTGCTGTTGATGGCAACCTGAAAATTCACGGGATTTCCGAAGAATTGCAGATTCCCGTGGTCAAGGGCGATGGTCGTATTGCGAGCATTTCGGCTGCATCTATTCTGGCAAAAGTTTTTCGTGACCGTTATATGGACGACTTGGAAAAGCGTTACCCTGGTTACGGTTTCGACAAACATGCCGGCTACGGCACCAAGGCGCACTTGGAAGCTATCCGTCTTCAGGGCATGACTCCAGAACATCGTAAAAGCTTCCACCCCAAGAGTTTACAGACCGAACTGGATCTGTAGGCCTTTTTTGTAAATTTTTATTTCTTACGATTTTGTTGCAATTTTACCTTGTTGATGGGGTCTATGACTCCGTCTTTTTGCTATATTCTTGCCAAACAACAAGTTACGCTTTTTCCTGTAATGGGAGGTGATTTTGAATAATTCGGTACCTTTACTCCAGATGCTGACGCAGTCTGATATCACGACGATTGTAATTTTGGGCATTTTGGCGGTTATGTCTCTCGGTTCGTGGGGCATCATTATTGTAAAGTACATCGTGAACATGAAAAACCAGCGTGCCAACGTGGTGTTTTTTCGCAAGTTTGTGAATGTGCGCCAGTTCGTGGAATTGCAGAGCCTTTGTGAAACTGCAGACGACAGTGCACTTAGGAGCCTTACGTCTGAAGTGCTGAAGGAAGCTTCCAAATTCAGTAATTTCGTGAGTTACGACTCTATCCAGCACCGTGCATCGCTCCTGGAAGATACAATCCAGCGTTCGATTGAAGGTCTGCGTCTTACTGAAGACCGTTACTTGGGCTTTTTGGCTACATGCTCCAACCTGTCTCCGTTCTTTGGTCTTTTGGGTACGGTGTGGGGAATTATGGTTGCATTCTTCCAGATTGGCCAGCATGGTTCTGCAGACTTGACAGTGGTTGCTCCGGGTATCGCCATGGCCTTGATTACGACGGTGGCTGGCCTCGTGGTTGCTATCCCTGCCTCTGCCGGCTATAACTATTTTACCGCCCGCAACGGACAGAACGAAATTTCGTACTTCAACTTTGGCTCCCAGGTGCTCAGTCTCTTTAAGCGCGGTGACTTGCTCGCCCTTGAAGAAGTGGCTGGCTAGGAGGCTTTGTGAAGCGCAGTCGCGGAAAAGAACTTAAGCAGGAAATGAACCTGACGAACATGATTGATATCGTGTTCGCCATCCTTATCGTGTTCATTATTTCTGCGCCTCTCATGAGTCAGGGGGTCAAGGTTGACTTGCCTAAGGCAGAAGCCCCGACTATGGAGCAAGAAAAGCTTTTGAAGGTTTCGATCACTAAGAACGAGGAACTCTATATCGCCGATATGATGGTGGACTTTAAGAGTTTTAATAACGTGTTCAAGTCGCTCTGGAATGGCGAGATGGCCGTGGTCATCAATGCCGATGAGTCCGTGAACTATGGCCTCGTGATGAAGGTGGTGACCCAGGTGCAAAAGCTCGGTGTGACAAAGCTTGGATTCTTGACGATGAATCCCAAGGAAAAACCGGGAAAGAGATAGGTGAGCGCAGAGAGAAACATCCAGTATTTTTCGTCTGACGATGACGGAATGATGGTGAAAATCATCGTGTGTGCGGTGGTTTTCCATTTGCTCATTGCGGGCATTTGCATTGCGTTCCATTTTGTGAATTTCAAGCATGAACCGGAACCGATTCCGGTGTTCGAAATGGTTCAGGTGCAACAGCCTGTTCAGCCGCGTCCGCAACCGCCCCGCCCCAAGCCGGTGGAGCCCAGGCCGGAACAGCCTAAGCCTATTGAGCCTAAACCCAAGCCGGAACCGAAGCCCAAGGTAGACCAGCAATTGCCGCCGGAACCCAAGGTGGAAGACAAACCGCCTGAACCGGAGCCGGTGGAAGAACCGCAGCCGGAACCTGAGCCAGAACCGGAACCGCAGGATGATTTTGAAGTAGATGACTTGGATTTGCCCGCAGCCGTTGAAGCTCCCAGCTTGAATCCGGTAGGGTCTGTAGATATGGACCCGCTGATGCAAGTTTATTTGGAACGTTTAAAACAAATTATCATGAGCAATTTCAATCCGCCTTCGAACTTGAATGTGCGTCGCGATGTAAAAACCACGGTGCAGTTTACGGTAGACCGTTTTGGCGGTATTACGGCGATTACGCTCAAGCGTAGCTCTGGTAATAAGACTTGGGATCATTTGTCAGTTCGTGCAGTACAAATTTCTAAGGTTCCTGAACTTCCGCCTAATTTTAGAGCCCCTTCGTTGGTTCTTCACTTTAATTTTACACCAAATTAAGGTGTTGGATGGTTTAGGACGTAAGAAAATTGTATTATATTGAACAAACGAGTGGATTAGAATGGATAAAATGAAATTTTTTGTACGTGTCGCAGCCCTTGCGCTGGCTTTGTTGCCGGCTGCATCTTATGCGACCATCGATACGATTGCCGTTGACGTGGGTATTTCGGTGTTCAAGACGATGCCCATTGGCGTTGTTCCCTTTGCAGAAAAGAAGTCCATTGACTGGATTGAAGAAAAACCTCACTTGATCGTGACTCGTGATGCGAACCTTTCGGGTCGTTTCGACGTGGTTTCTTCGGACAAGTTCGATTTGCCTTTGTTCAGCAAGACCCATGCCAAGCACTATATTACAGGCAAGGTAACTCCTGTCGGCAAGATGCTGAAAGTGGAATGTTTCCTATACGCTTCTCAGACCAAGGATTTGATGCTTGGTGAATCTTACTTGGTAGAACAGAAAGATATGCGTCGTGCCTTGCACCAGTTCTTTGACCAGGTGATTTATCGCCTTTGGGGTGAACGTGGTGTGGCGTCCACTAGACTTGCCTATGTATCCAAGATGGATGGAATCAAACAGGTGGTGGTTTCTGATTACGACGGTTTCCATCGCAGTCAGATTACCCGTGATACGACCATCAGCATGATGCCTGTCTGGATGAAGGGGAATGCCGGGCTTTACTACGTGAACTTCAAGACTCATCGTCCGAAACTCTATTCCAAGACCTTTGGCGGTACCGAAAGGGCCGTGTTCCCGCAGTTGGACCAAACTTACAGCCCGGCTGTGAACCCGAAGACGGGTGAACTCCTGTTCTCCAGTACGGTGGACGGCAAGACGGATTTGTATATCGGTAACCCCGAAACGGGCAAGGCGAAGAAGTTCGCTTATCTGAAGTCTAACCAGACGAGCCCGGCTTGGAGTCCGTTTGCTTCGGAAGTGCTGTTTACGAGTGACCGCGGTGGTGGTCCCCAGATTTTTGCCATGGGCAAGGACGGCTCCGATTTGCGCCGCGTGACTTTTATGGGCCGCTATAATGAACGTGCTGCCTGGTCGCCCGAAGGGGACCGCATTGCCTATACCTCTATGGATGGCGGTCACATGAACATTTATACCTGCGCTCTCGATGGTTCTGACATTGTGCAGCTCACCAGTAACGCCGGTAATAACGAACATCCCACTTGGTCGCCCGATGGCAAGCTGATAGCATTCTCCAGCAATCGTAGCGGATCGTACCAGATTTACATTATGAGAAAAGACGGTTCCAATGTTACGAGAATCACCAATTCCGGTGAAAATACTTCGCCAACGTGGTCGTTCTTCTATGACGATTTTAAACAACCAAAAAAGGAAGGTAAAAAATGAAGAACTTCGTTAAACTCGCTGTAGTGGCATCTGCCGCAGCTCTCTGTCTCGTTGCTTGTGCCAAGAAGCAGCAGCCTCAGACTGAACCGGAAGCAGAACCGGCTCCTGCCGCTGTGGCCCCGGCTGCAGAACCCAATGCCGATTCCTTGGCTGCTGAACAGGCTCGCCTCGAAGCTGAACGCCTGGCTGCAGAACGTGCCCGTTTGGAAGCTGAACGCGCTCGCCTCGAAGCCCTCATCAACCAAATCATGAGCGAAGACGTTTACTTCGACTTTGACCGTTCTGAACTCACCGAAAAGGCTAAGGAACTCCTGGCTCAGGTGGGCGAACTCCTGATCAAGGAAGAACGCTTCACCATTACGATCGAAGGCCACACCGATGCTCGCGGTACCGAAGACTATAACTTCACTCTCGGTGCAAAGCGTGCCATGAAGGTGAAGGAATTCCTCGTTGCTTATGGCATTGACGCTAAGCGCATGGAATCGGTGAGCTACGGTAAGGAAGCTCCGAAGGTTGAAGGTGCAACCGAAGAAGCCTACTCCCAGAACCGTCGCGCTAACTTCCGCGTGAACATCAAGGAATAAGATTCTTTAAATTTCGTCATCGTCTTGCCTGTTGTTGCAGGCGAGGAATTTTGCGGATAATTAAAAAGAACCTGTTATATGAAAAACAAAAAATTGAACATCGTATTTCCCTTGCTTATGGTAGCGGCCCTTACGGGTTGTAGCCAGATGACGGTTCTCCGTACACAGGAAATGAAGGCTGTTGGCGCTGAAGTTGAACAGCGTATGGATTCTGTTGCTATACAGCTTCAGGCTCAGAATGATTCCCTGCGTGCAGAGCTGGAAGCGGCTTCTCTTGCGCAAAAGCGCATGCAGGCCGAAATTACCATGCTTTCTCGCCGAGTGGCCGATGAATCCGAACGTAACGATTCCAGGCAAGAAGAAATCATCTATCGCTTGGATATGTTGCTCGGCAAGTCCGACAAGATCTTGGCGAAGAAGGTTGTCGTGAGCGGTGCTCCGGCTCCGGTATCTATGGATAGCCTGGAACGCGAAGCAGAAAAGCTCGTAGAAGCCGAGGCAATGTTCAATACAGCCCGCTCCGATTACCATCGCGGTGAATTCAAACTGGCCTACAGTGGATTCAAACAGGTTTATGAACAAATGAAAGAAGGCGAACTCGCCGAGAATTCGCTTTACTGGATGGCACTCTGCTTGATTGATGTGAATCAGATTGACAAGGCGAAAAAGGTCTTTGCCCGCATGTCGGAAGCCTTCCCCGACGGCCAGAAGACTTGCCCCGCTTTGTTTAAGCTTTCGGGCCTTTATGGCGAAGAATGCGACATCAACATGCAGAAGCAGTACCTGCAGAAGATTCTTTCTACCAAGTCCTGTGAAAAGTCTGCCGAATTTGAACAGGCAGCCGAAATGTTGCAGGAAATCTTGGAAAAAGAAGACAAGAAGTCTGCAGGTGAACCTGTAGAACGTTGCGTGCCTGTGGTGCGTGAACCGGTTGCCCCGACTTCTCGCGTAAAACCTGCGGAAGAGAAACCCGCGGAACCGACTGCCAGCGCAACGACCGAATCTACGGAAGCCGCTCTGTAATAGTTCAAAAAATCTTTCAAAACGAAAACTCCGACGATTGCTTCGCCGGAGTTTTTTCTTTAATCTCTCGTCTGTAGCCGCGTAGCTGCGTTCTCTCGTCTAGTCTACGGTTCGTCCGCGTCAATGATGACACGCTTGACTTCGGCACCGAGGGTTGCCATTTTTGCTTCGAAGTCTTCGTAACCGCGATCCAGGTGGTAAATGCGGCTAATCTTGGTTTCGCCTTCGGCGATTAACGCGGCGAGGACGAGTGCAGCAGAGGCGCGTAGATCGGAGCCCATCACGTCGGCACCTTCCAGCGGGAGGCCGCCTTTGATGGTGGCGGTGTTACCGCTGAGCGTAATGCTTGCGCCCAGGCGTTCCATTTCGGCCACGTGCTTGAAACGGTCGTTATAGACGGTATCTTGAATCACGCTGTTGCCCGGAACTGAGAGGAGCGTTGCCATAAGCGGCGCCTGCATGTCGGTGGGGTAGCCCGGGAACGGAAGCGTCTGAATCGTAATCGGCTTGAGTTCTACGTTGCGGGCGTCGACTTCGGCCCAGTCGGGGCCGACGGACACCTTGCAGTTCATGTCGCGGAAGGCGTCGAGCGTCGAGGCGATGTGTTCAGGGATAATCTTGGTGACCTTGACGCGGCCACGCGTAATGGCGGCGCCGCAGAGGAAGGTGCCTGCTTCGATACGGTCGGGAATGGTGACGCCATTACCCGGGCGTAGAGCTTCTACGCCCTGCACCGTAAGGGTGCGCGTGCCGCGCCCCTGAATTTTTGCGCCCATGCCGATGAGGTAATCGACGAGGTTATCGATTTCAGGTTCGAGGGCTGCATTCTGCAACACGCTTGTGCCCTTGGCAAGTGTGGCGGCCATCAGCACGTTCACCGTGGCGCCCACGCTGGAAATCGGGAAATGGAATGTACCGCCCGGTAGGCGTCCGTCGCAAGTGGCTTCTACGTAGCCGTGAGTCACGGTAATCTTCGCGCCCAGGGCTTCGAGGCCTTTCAGGTGCAAGTCTACAGGGCGCGGGCCCCATGCGCAACCGCCCGGGAGAGACACGCGGCAGCGGCCAAAGCGTGCTACCAGAGGACCGAGCACGTAGAAGCTTGCGCGCATGGTCTTCACGAGTTCATAAGGGGCTTCCAGATGGTCGGCACCACGGGTGTCGATTCTTAAGGTGTGGGCTTCGCCACCGATGTGGCAACCAATCACGCGCAGCACATCGGACATGGTCTTCATGTCTTTGAGGTGCGGGACGTTCGTGATTTCGGAGACGCCGTCGGCCAAGAGGGCTGCTGCCATTACGGCAAGGACTGCGTTTTTGGCGCCGGAAATTTCAACTTCGCCGTCGAGCGGCTTTTTAACCTGAGGTACAATAAACTGGTACATAATAAATTCAGAATTATGAATTCGGATCTCGTAATTGTTTTCCGAGAAAAATATAGTAATTCTGAAATTTGCAATCTCAAGGAACGATATATAATGTGTGATGTGTAATGTGAAATGTCTAATCCCACATTTCACATCTCACATTACTTCTTGAGCTTGTCATGTACAACCCTGGTGCGGGCGATGTGGTCGTGGAGGGCGCGGCGCTTGGGGTCGATAAAGACAATCAGGTAGCCAAGGCCGTAGAACATGAGCGTGCATTGCGTAATCAGGCTCGCGATAAAGCGGAGAGCAGCACTCACCCAGCTCATGGGTTCACCGTGGGCGACTTCGACATGGATCTTCACGAGCATTTTGCCGGGGGTTGCCGACTTGATGGCGGTAAACGCGATAAAGTAAATGGCCTGAATCACGCCCCAAATAATCAGGAACAGGTGCGTGCCGGGAACGTCAATCACCTTGTTCAAGGCCTCTTCGGAGGTGGGATTGCTAATGTAGGCGTTCATGGCGTCGGCGAGGGCGTTCAGGTCAATCGCCTGAACGGCGCTCATGATCATCAAAATCAAAACGCCTGTTGCAGACAAAATAACATTGTCGATAAAGTAGGCGATGGCACGGACAAAGAATCCGGCGTAATGCTTGCCCTTGTTGTGTTCGGCGATGATTGCTTCGAGGGCGGCCTTGATCTGTTCTTCTTCGGAAAGCGGGACTTCCTTGGATTCTTCGGTATCTTTCCAGGCGACCCAGGCTTCCATGCCCGAATGCCACACTAAAGTTTCGTCTTTTATTGTGCCGTCTTTTACAAAGTCCCTGATTTCGTCGATATTAAAGGGACCCTTGCGTCGTTCACCGTCTGTTACGGTTTCATCTATGTAGTACCAAATCATGATGAGCCATAATTTAGAAAAAAAGCTACATTTTGGAGGTATGATGAATTTCAAGATTGGCCAACGCTATGTAAGTCAATCGGAACCTACTCTCGGGCTTGGTATAGTCACCGAGGTGCAAGACCGTATTGTTAAGATTTCTTTCCCCGCTGTAAGTGATGTCCGTTGCTACCGTTCCATGGGTGCTCCTGTGGACCGCTTTGAACTTTCGGTGGGTGATACCGCCAAGAGCGAAAAGGGTATGTCTTTTACCGTGGAATCGGTGAAAGAGGTGGACGGCTTGTTGGTTTATACGGGCCGCGCCGGCAGACAGATGAAGGAATCTGAACTGAGCGGCAAGATTTCGATTGCGCGCCCGGCGGACCTGTTCAAGGCCCTCATGGAAAATCGCGTGTCGAACAGTGTGCAGTTCGGTCGCCGTGAATCTGCCATGGAACTTTCTTGCAAGTGGATTTCTTCGCCGGTGCGTGGCATGATTGGCCCGCGTACCTCGATGATTCCGCACCAGTATTATCTGTGCCAGCGCGCCTGCGATAGCTCTACACTCCCGCGCTTGATGCTCTCTGACGAAGTGGGCCTCGGTAAGACGATTGAAGCCGGCATGATTTGGCATGCACTCAAGGCTCGTGGCCGCTTGACCCGTACTTTGATTATTGTGCCCGAAACGCTGAAGCACCAGTGGCTTGTGGAAATGAAACGCCGCTTTAACCACTTGTTCACGCTGGTGGATGAAGGCTACATCAAGGGCCTGTTTGTGAACGACGACGATGACCGCCCGAATCCGTTCACGATTGCAAACGATATTATTTGCTCGATTGACTTCTTGATCAAGCAGCCCGCTCTGATCGAAGACTTGCTCAAGACGACTTGGGACATGGTGATTATCGACGAAGCGCACCACCTGGTTTGCGAAGACGGATTCACGAGCCACGAGTACTTGCTCGCTAACGCCGTGATTCAGCGCTCGAAGGGCGTGCTCCTTTTGACGGGTACGCCGCTGCAGTTCCACCCGGAATCGCAGTTCAACCGCTTGAAGATGCTCGACCCCGTGCGCTTTGCGGATTACAACAGCTTTATCAAGGACCAGGATGCTTACCGCAAACTGGTGAACGAACTTTCGAAGTTGCCGACGGACCCCGGTCAGACCATGAGCTGGGACGACTTGAACGAATGCGTGCCGAAGAAGTCGATTATCCGCCCGTGGCTTGAACAGGAAAGCGCAAAGAGCATGCCCGCCGACGAATGGATCCGCCGCATTGTGGATGCCGTGGGTACAGGTTCGGTGGTGTTCCGCAATACCCGTAAGGGCGTGGGCGGATTCCCGAAACGCGTGCTCGATGAAATTCCGCTGGAACCGAACAAGAATTACCGCGACATGGTGAACGTGGCTGCCGAAAACGACCTCGACATGTCCACCGACATTCAGGAAAATGGCTTGCTTTGCACGAGCTATTCCGACGCCTGGGCGCTGGACGAACGCTACGTGTGGCTCAAGGGATTCTTGAAGGAACATGCTAACGACAAGGTGCTCCTGATTTGTGAATCGATTCAGGTGGTTCAGGCTCTTGAAACGCTTTTGAACGAATACATGGGCGAGGGCGCGTTCTCGATGTTCCATGAGAACATGACGATTATGGCCCGCGACAAGGCCGCTGCAAACTTCAGTAAAGAAAACGGCGCGAACTTGTTGATTGCATCTGAAATCGGTTCCGAAGGCCGCAACTTCCAGTTTGCCCATCACCTGATTCTATTCGACTTGCCGCTCGATGCAGCCTTGGTGGAACAGCGTATTGGCCGCTTGGACCGTATCGGTCAGACCGAAAACATCATTATTCACGTGCCGTATGTGAAGGGCTCCGGTCAGGAAGTCATGTTCCGCTGGTACCACAACGGCTTGAACGCTTTCGGCACTCCGATGATGAGCGGTGGCGAATTGTTCCTCAAGTACACCGACGAACTGATTGCCGCTTTGGCCGAACCGCAGGCATTGCTCCAGAACTTTGTGGATACGGTGATTCCGCAGGTCAAGAAAGACTGTGACACCATGCGCAAGAATATTGAAAAGGGCCGCGACCGCTTGCTGGAATTCAACTCCCGCAATCCGGCGAAGGCTAAAGAAATCACCGATGCCATCTTGAAGATTGACGCCGACAAGGATTTGGAAACGCTCGTGTTCTCGTCGCTGATGGACCGCGGTCTTGAAATCGAAAAGAGCAAGATCAAGGGCTGCTACATCATTAGCATGGGTACGCAGGTGGAATCGGGCTCGATTCCTGGCATGCCTGAAAGCGTTGGCATGGCGGGCGCCGGTGGCGGTGGTCGCGTGACGCAGGCTGTCGGAAACTTCGAAGAAAGTTCGGGCGGTGGCGACGAAGATGCTCGCTTCTGCGATACGTCTAGCTTGACTGTGACCTTTGACCGCAACGTGGCCATGGTGCACGACGAAGTGGACTTCGTGAGCTTGGAACACCCGCTTTCGCAGGGCGTGATTGACTTTGAAACCTCGCTCGACAATGGTGCCGTGGCTTGCAACATCTGGCAGAATTCCGGAATGCGCGGCCTTGTGATGCAGTACAACTTTGCGGTGGACTTCTCGATCTCTGAAGAATGGGGCGTGTCTGACCTTGCGGGCCCGCGCTACATTAGCGTGCTCGTGAACCCCACAGGTGAAGATTTGACCGAAAAGGTGCCGGAACTGAAGAACGCAAACTTCAAGGATGTGCCTGTTCCGCAGGGCAATGCTGCCGTGAACATGACGCTCAAGTATTTCGGTAAAGAAGGCCTCGCGATTGCACGCCGCATTGTGTCTGCCAAGGCAAAGGAAATTGCCGAGGTGGCGTCAGAAGCTGTCGAAGCCCGCGCCGAGCAGGAATACCAGCGTATGAACCATTTGCTGAGCATGCGTGGCAAGGCGGGCAACAACGCCCAGCTGCAACAGCTCCGCAAGAATGCGCAGGAATGGAAAAAGATTATTTCGAACCCGCAGATTCGCCTAGACGCGATTAGATTGCTTGTTTGCCGTTAACCACTGTCTACTACATATGAGTGAATTAAGAAAGAATATTCTCGATGAATCCCGCCGCATTGTCGTAAAGATCGGCTCGCGTATTTTGGTTGACTCCGAAAAGGGCGGCGTTCGTACTCGCTACATCCAGAAACTTGCCGATTCTGTGGCTCGCCTGATGGAAGCGGGCAAGGAAGTTGTGATTGTCACAAGCGGTGCCGTGGGAACCGGCATGAGCCAGCTGGGCTACAAGGAAAAGCCGACGGTGCTTGCCGAAAAGCAGGCCTGCGCTGCTGTGGGTCAGATTGACCTCATGTACGCCTACCGCGAAATGTTCCGTTGGATGCAGCTTTCGGTGGGCCAGATTCTTTTGTCTGCCGAAGATTTCCGCGACCGCAACCGCTACAAGAATTTGCAGAACACCATCAAGGCGATGCTTGCCCGCAAGATTGTTCCGATTATCAATGAAAACGATTCGCTCGCCGTTGCCGAAATCAAGGTGGGTGATAACGACAAGCTTTCAAGCGATGTTGCGCTCTTCCTTGATGCCGACCTGCTTTTGATTTTCACCGACGAAGACGGCCTCTTCGATGACAATCCGAAGAAGAATCCGAATGCACGCCTGCTCCGCTTTGTGCCTGAAATTACGCCTGCAGTGCTTGCGCTCGCAGGTAAGCCCGGTGAGACGGGCTCCGCCGTGAGTACCGGCGGTATGCGTAGCAAGCTCGAAGCGATTCGCAACGTGACCAAGAGTGGTTGCAACGCATTCCTCGCGAGCGGCATGAAGGTATTGCCGCACCAGGTGATTTTTGAAAATGCGCAGGGAACGCTCTTTGTAGGTTCCAAGAAAAAGCTCAACAGCCGTCAGCGCTGGCTCAGCTTCATTACGACTCCGCGCGGGGCCGTG
>JAFXLS010000110.1 GCA_017530965.1 Fibrobacter sp. | reverse complement strand
CAGCCACAAAGGAATCATTTTCGTTCATCTTAAGCGAAAAACGAATGGCAAGCATCACGCGCTTCATGCCCAAATTGGCTTCAGAAACACCTTCCTTGACGGTATGCATTTTAGCCTTCAGGTTCAAGAGATCCATCTGGGACACATTGGGGTCGTCATCGTCCAAGGCTTCTTCAAGCTTTTCGTAAGCCTCATCCACCTTCGACTGGGCATCCCCCGCAATGCGGATCATTTCTTTTGCCAAAAGGTAATTGTAGTAATAGGTTTGCAGTTCGACGTCTTTCTTATGGACCTGATTCTCGATATCAAAGGTTTTCTGTTGCAAATCCGCTTCCAGGGCCATTTTACCGGCGCGATATTGTCCCAAATTCAGGGGCTGCACGAACCGAGCCTGCACTCCCCAATACGGGCCCATCTTGGTAAAGTCATAAACTTCCACCGTATCGCCATTCTGCAATTCATTCTTTAAACCGGGAGCGGGGCCCACCATCATGCCCACATAAAAAGTCGGCAAGACAGCTTCGGATTTCAACCTGCGAATCTGATCTTTCTTAGCCTCGGTCCCAAATTTAAGTTCAGCTACCTGGGGATCATTAGTCAAACCTTCTTCGACAAATTGTTCCAAGCTATACCGGATTTCGCCGGCAAGCGCAAAAGACGCCATCAAAAGGACTATCAACACACGGAACATGGTGCAAATTTAGCAAATTCGGCACTATTCCATTTGCCATTGGTCATCATATATCGGCTGTTGGTCGCTTGTTTTAAATTCCAGCTCCGTCAACTTGCGATATTTGGAAATCACATGTTCATAATACTTGGTCGGAAGCGGTTTTCCCGATTCCAGCATGCGGTCCACCGCCGAATGTCCTAAGTTGTATGCAATCAGGGCGTTTTTCCAGTTTCCGTACTTGGAAATCAGGCGTATCAAGTAGGCTGTTCCTACCGTCACATTGATTTCGGGTTTCAGCAAATCTTCTTCGGTTTCGATTTGAAGGCCGAAATGGGCACTCATTTTTTTCGCCGTTTCAAGCTTAATTTGCATTAAACCCAAGGCTCCCGAAAACGCGCCGGACTGTTTACGGCCGCGGGCATTTGGGTTGCCGCGGCTTTCTTGAGCCACCACCGCCAAAATAAGCAGGGGATCCGTGGCATAGGACCTGGAAATCTGCCAAATCTGCTCCGTGAGCATTTCACGCTGTTCTTCGGTCAAGCGTCCCTTTGAAAGGTAATCCAGGGCCCTGCTAATCTTGACATAGTCAATGGTCCACTTGCCCCAAGCACTCAACTGTTCAAGATCGGCACGCAATGCCGCTTCTTTTTCGACAAGGTTCCTGATTTCAGCCTGACGGGCAAACCAATAGGACACAAAAAGGCCCAAGGCCCCAAAGCAAAACACCAGGGCTATGGCAAACGTGAGCTTGGATATGCGAACGTTACTTTTCACGCCTTGTATTCTCTAGATATTCCAAGTAACTTACCCAATCCTGGATTAACCCAAAGGAACTGAGCCTTGTCGTATCTTGCACCACACCGAGCTTACGTAAGGGGCCAATCGACGATTCCAGCTTGTCGATTTCCTTGATATAGCGATCCTTCTGGTTCTGGAGCGCAATAATCTGAGCCTGTTTGTCGGCCAGGTCATGTCCCTGGGTAGAAATAATCACAAACAAGGTAATCATCCATCCGAGGATCAAAGAGATAAGTGCAACTGCGACACCGGAACTCACCGTAATGCCCGATCGGAGTCCGTAGTGCAATCCAATCTGCTGCAGTTGCTTTTTGGTTCCCGATTTCTTGTAAGCCTTGCGATTTTCGTAGACTTCAAAAATGCTCAGGTACTTCGAGAAATAATCGTAAAGTTCAGCCGAATCAAATATCAGAATCAAAGCGGACTTTTGCGACTTGACCCGGTTCAGCAGTTCCAAGAAAACATCCAGATAGCGGTCACTTGTAAAATGAGCGTTCTGCAAATTCAAGAAGTAGAAGCACCCGGGCCCTTCTACCAGCATGTCCAATTTTTCCTTGACCGCCGCAAGCTGTGCAAGGCCAAGGGAACCGGACAGGGAAAGTTCCACATCGTTTCCGCGAGATTCCACCTGTATGTCAATCAAATCTGGTTTCATCTGTTACCTCTTGGAAATCTTGGCCGTCAGCTGCATGGTGTATTCAGACTGGCTTTCAAGATTAACCTTCTGGAACGGGAACACGCGGATGCCCTGCAAGGCCTCAGGTGCTGCAAGGGACGATGCACCAAATATGGGAGAAATCAACAATGAAGTCTTTTTTTCGAACACCAATTCTATCCTGGAACTGGTCACCATATCCGAAATTTCAAATTTCTTGGCATCCGGGAAAATCAGCGGGTCGCGGAAATTAAACTTCAGAGCCGTTCCGTCAACCAGAATATCCTTACCCGAATAACCGCAAGCAAGAAGTCCCGTATCGATAAGCGTTCCGAAGAATCCCTTTATCGCCGCAGGAGAATTGTTCGTGAGCTTGTACTCCACCGAGAACTCCGAACCCGTAGACGAAAGACCGAAATTCTTTTCGACATGGAGAGAATAAGTCTCGGTTCCAAGCGTCGCACTCTGTTCCGAAAGCAGGGCAATATCCGTGCCGGCATCGTGACGCTTGATCTGGTAATCATATGGTGCAGAAAGCACCCCTTCGCGGTCCGATAAAATCTGGTCCAACTTTTCAGCCTTCAGTTCCACATTGGGAATCATGAAGTCTACAAAGCCCACCGCAGGGTTTCCGTCATCTCGCCAAGCCCCTAAAACAGTGTTTTCGGCGTCCTTGGCATTCAGGACATTCAGAATACCGCCATCCACATAGTCAAGCAAGAATGAATATGAATGGTTCTCCGCCCAAATGCACTTGCTACCTTCAAGCATGAAGTCCGCAATATCCAGACGGATTCCATCAAAGGAAACCAAGTCCGTCAAGCGGTTTGCCGCCTGCAGCAAGAATCTGGAGCCCCACCAGCGAACCATGGGCGTACGCATGCCTTCAGAATCCTGCATGTCGCGATAATAAATAGGCGACATGGCCGGCAAAAGCATCTCGAAAAATTCATCGCGTTCGTGGCCCTTAAGGAATGCCGCCGCACGGTGGAACTGCGACAGGAGCATCTTGTGCAACAAGTTGACTTCGGGCCTTCTGATCAAAAGTTCTCGGCAAGTCTTGGCTGCCGCAGGCAAACCGATTTTACTCCCCGACGACAGCAGAAAGCTAACGCGTCCTTCAGAACTTTGATCAGCCACAAGACTTGCAACCGTCTTCGTCGAAATTTCGTTCATTTCCACGAATTCAATCAAACGTTCGAAGAACGGAATAATGTCACCCGGCTGCGGAGGAATATTCAAGCCTACCACCGCAGACTTGCCCTCACGGCAATAAGGTTCCGCAATCTGTTCCCACTGGAAGTCGTCATTAGCAATGGCATCGGACAACTTCTGCGAAACAGGAACCACCCGCATAAAGGAGCCTTTGTCTTCGACGGAATACCAACCGGAAACCGGAGTCGTGCGGCCAAGCGCATCCTGGAGCGACGCCTCTTGCACAAGAGCATATTCGAAGCGGTGCTTTTCCAGGAGTTCGGTCATTTCCATTTCCCAAACCATGGAGGAATTGAAATAACCGGAAGGTTCAATGCCGAAATGTTTCCACAGGAGTTTGCCATGCTTCTTGAGTTGCATGGACTGCAGTTCCGTAGGGAACAACGGAAGCATGGGGTCATAGAAACCGCCGCCCAAAAGTTCAAGGGAACCGTCTTCGATCGCGCGACGCAGCTTGCCAAACATCAGCGGGCGAGCCACCTTGTTTGCCACCTCAATAGTCGGGCCATCCATGAAAAGCGAGAACTTCACCTTTCCGGAATCGAGCATCATACAGACACCCGAAAGCAAATTCTCAACAACAGATTCAAGCTTTGCATACGCCGTCGATGGCGGCAACTGCAACACAAACGATAACGTCGGTTTCATATGCTAAAGGATAGAAAATTTGACCGATCGTGATGGCAAGAGTGGAGCCGAAGGCGGAACGGTCTGTAAATAAAAAAAGCCCCTCTCACTGTTTACAGTGAAAGGGGCGTGAATCCAGCAGCGACCTACTCTCCCGGGCCCGTGGGCCAGGTACCATCGGCGATGAGGGGCTTGACTTCCGTGTTCGGAAAGGGAACGGGTATGACCCCCTCTCGGTAACCGCTGAAACAATCTTTACGGCGACAACGTGTTGTCGAAAAGTCCTGAACTAGCACAGCCTTGAAGCTGATGTGGATCCGGGCTGCCCACGCGGCAGATGAACCGAATCGTCGAAAAAAAAGGAAAAGCTCTACCGGGCTATTAGT
>JAFXLS010000109.1 GCA_017530965.1 Fibrobacter sp. | reverse complement strand
TCGAAGAGGTATTCTTCCTTCTTCATGCCGGTGCCCACGAAGCCTTCCTTGCGGTTCACGTAGAGCTTCTGGTTGGCAAGAGCCACATGCACGGCTTCGACCTTGCCGAATTCCGCAATCTGCGTACGGCGTTCCTTGCCTTCGCCGTACTTCTTGAGGATGTTCTTGAAGTGGTCGATGGTGTAGTCGGTGATGTGTTCCTGGTTGTACTTGCAGGTCGCGATGCTTTCTTCGAGTTCGCGCAGGAGCTGGTCTGCCTTTTCGCGGTCGTAATGGCTTATACGGCGGATCGGAATTTCGATGAGCTTTCCGATTTCTTCGTCGGTGATTTCCTTGCGGTGCAGGCGCTTGATGTAGGGCATAAGGCCTTCGCGCACGAAGTTGATAATCTGTTCGCGGTCCTTCGCCTTCTTGATAACCTCGTAGACTTCCTTTTCGATGAAGATCTTTTCGAGGGTGGTCATGTGCCACTTGTCTTCGAGGTGCTTGAGCTCGTTGGCGAGTTCCCATTCCAGGAGCTTGACCGTATGCTCCGTGTTCATGCGGAGAATGTCGGAGACTCCGAGAAATTTCGGGTGCTTGTCGACAATCACGCAGGTGCAGGGGGAGATGGACTTTTCGCAGTCGGTAAAGGTATAGAGCGCATCGATGGCGACCTGCGGGTCGGTGCCCGGCTGCAGGTGCACGAGAATTTCGACTTCCTTACTGGTGTTGTCGTCGACGTGCTTGATCTTGATCTTGCCCTTGTCGTTTGCCTTCACGATGCTTTCGATCAGGCTTACGGTGGTGGTGCCGTAGGGGATTTCGCGGATGGCGAGCGTCTTGTTGTCGACCTTTTCAATCTTCGCGCGCACGCGGACCTTGCCGCCGCGCTGGCCGTCATTGTATTCGCTGACGTCGATGATGCCGCCGGTGTAGAAGTCCGGGTACAGTGTAAACTTCTTGCCCTTGAGGATGGCGATGCTTGCTTCGCAGAGTTCCTTAAAGTTGTGGGGGAGGATCGACGTGGAAAGACCCACGGCAATGCCGTCTACGCCCTGGGCGAGCAGGAGCGGGAACTTAACCGGAAGCGTGACCGGTTCCTGGCTGCGGCCGTCGTAGCTCGGAATCCATTCGGTGGTTTCGGGGTTGAACACGACATCGATTGCGAACGGCGTGAGGCGGCCTTCGATATAACGGGGGGCTGCAGCGCGGTCACCGGTATAGGGGTTACCCCAGTTACCCTGGGTGTCGATCAGCAAATTCTTCTGGCCGAGGCCGACGAGGGCGTCGCCGATAGAGGCGTCACCGTGCGGGTGGTAGGCCATGGTTCGACCGACGATGGTGGCCACCTTCTGGTAGCGGCCGTCGTGGTTTTCGAAAAGGGAATGCAGAATACGACGCTGCACCGGCTTAAGTCCGTCTTCGTAGTACGGAACGGCGCGGTCCAAAATCACATAGCTGGCGTAGTCCAGGAACCACCCGTCGTAGAGTTTTTCAAGGTGGTTGACGTTCGAAAGTCCAAGGGTCGAATCTTTAATTTCTTCGCTCATATCTTAAAGTGACGTTTTTTGCGTTTATTTCAACTTACGAACACAATATAAAAAAAAGTAGTGTCAAAAAAATGACACTACTGCACAAAGGTGCAAAAAATCCCCCGGCAGCGCCGGAGGATTCTGATTCTGACTTAAGCTTGTGCCGTTTCGCTTAGAAGCTGAACACGGTTTCGACACCGAACTGGAGGTTCAGATCTTCGCCGTAGTCCTTGGTGCTAACAGATGCTGCGTGACCGGCCTTTTCCCAGTCGTTACCCATAGGGAGGATTGCCATGGCAAAGCCCGTGACTTCGAGACCGTCTACAGGTGTGAAATAGGAACGGAGACCGAAGTTGAGCGTTCCGAGGTCTGTGTCGTCATCAAGAGAGTTTGTATGCAGTTCACCGAGGAGTCCGATGGTGACGGCGTCCGTCAGCTTGATATCTCCTTCACCGTATGCAAACATATATTCGGGAATTTCGTGACCGTGAATGGTCGGCCAACCGTCGGCAAAATAGGCGTAGAAGAATCCGCCCTTGATATTCACGTTGGCCACTTTGAAGGTGGGCTCGACGAGGAAGGCGTGGGTGGCGTCAGGCTGGGTTGCATTCAGTCTGTCTACATGTAGACCATAGACGGCGTGGATGCCGAACGGTCCGAATGCCAGTGCCGCATCTAAACCGGCGTGGAGCTCGTTAGCCTTGCCTTCTTGCCAGCTTTTGTAATGAACGTAAGGACGGAGCACTTGTCCGACAATGTCAAGCTGGTATGCTGCGTGGGCGTCGTAGCTTTTGCCTGTGCTTGTTTCGCATATAACAGTGTCTTCTTTGTCTGTAGAGTGCTTAATTCTGCAGTCCCCGACATAGTAATCATTGTTGCCGCGGCCAAATCCGAGTCCGAGTTGCAGACCGTAGAGGTCAAGTTCGAGGCCGCGGATGTCGTGTTCTTTCATACCGGCGGCGTAGTCGGTAGGATCGTCGTAGTCGTAGTAATTGAATGCGCCTTCCGCAAAGGTCAAGTCGCCAAACTTGAGTGTGGTGTTTTCGCTATGCTGGTATTGGACGAACGCTCCGTTGTAATGGACGTAGGGGGATTCGTTGCCGGCATCGGCTTCGATTTCGACCTGTGCAGACCACTTATCGTTAAGATTCACCTGGAAATCGACGTCAACGGTAGACCAGTAACTGTGGGTCAGGTCCTTGTCGTCGTCATTTTCCCAATAGCCGTAGGTGTCGAATTCTGCCTGGCCGGAAACCTTGAATTCCTTGGCCTTCTTGGCTTCGGGTTCGGCGTCGGCCTTGGAAATGTTCAAACGTTCTGTGATAGAGAGGCCGGCAGCTTCTTCGGCCTTGGCTTCTTCCTTCTTTTCATCGGCCTTGGGTTCTTCAGCCTTGGCTACTTCTTCTTTCTTTTCTTCTGCCTTAGGTTCTTCGGCCTTGACAGCTTCTTCCTTTTTCGGTTCTTCGGCGACCTTGGCTTCTTCAGCCTTCGGGGCTGCTACTGCTGCGGGTTCGGCGGCGGGAGCGGCAGCCGGCTGTGCTTCTTCGGCCTTGGCAGGTGCTTCGGCAGCGGGCTGAGCGGCGGGGGCTGCTGCGGGAGCCGTCTGTGCAAGTGCGCCTGCGGCGGCGAGGCCGAGTACGATTGCAGAGAGTTTCATGGATTTCATTGGTACTCCTTTATGAATGTTTTTTTCTTAATTTAACAATGTAAACGCTTTTTGACAAATGAAATGAAAAAAAACGCCTTTTGAGGCGTTCTTTTATATTTTCTAGCATTTTTTTGCTATGAATTTAGTTCTGGGCGGATATTTCCTGGAGCGCTTCTTGTATGAACTTGCCGAAAAGCTTGGAAATGGTTTCGGCGGTGGTTCTCGGTTCGCGGTTGTCCATGCTCATTTTCTGGTCGAAGGTCTTTTCCCAAATGGCCTGGTCGTTTTCGGTCTTGCGGAAAGAGAGTTGCACCGCAAGGCGGGCGTACTGGGAACTTCCTTCGTCAACTTCTTCGATAGCGACAACATTGCCCAAAAGTTCATAGTCGGGCTTGCCGGAAGATTTTGTTTCGACAGACTTGAAAAGACCGCTCTTGGTGATGTATTCGCCTGCAACCTGGGCGAGCATGTGTTCGGGACGGCTGGCCCAGAGATCCAGATCGTAGAACATGAAGTCGTAGGCGGATTCGCGGTAAACGATGTTGGTGCGCTGGTAAGCGGGCTCGATGGTGAACTTGCGAACCTGCAGACGCTTGTCGGCAAATGCCCCTGCCGAGGGCAAACTGATGTTTTCGACTGCAATGGTGTAGTAGCGGGTGGGTTCGCTGGAACCGCCGCCTAGGCATGCCGTGAGGGAAAACGCCAATAAGGTTGCAAATGCAATAAGGGCGATTTTCTTCTTAATCATATTATTTTCTCCGGCTCTTGTTTTCGGCGTGAATCAGCGCCGACGGGTTGTTCTTAATCTTCTGCGAGAATTCTTCGAGGTTTTCAAGTACGGCGTTGAGTTCCACCACGGCTTCGCCCAGCTGGTCCTGATTCTTGTAGACTACCTGGTCAAGCCGCTGGGTCAGCTGCTTGATGGATTCCATGGCCTGGGTCAAGTTTTCATTCATGGCCTTCGTGTCGATGGCTTCTAGCTTTTCCTTGAGCACGTCCATGTTTTCGCCGGCCTTGGCCGCAATCTTCGCCTCTTCGATTTCTGCCAGCACGTTCTTCATGGAAGAGGCTGCGTTAGAGATGTTGTCGACAGGCTTGTTCAGGTTCTGAGTCAACCTGTTCAAGTTGTTTGTGGCGCTTTCGAAATTCTTGAGGGAATTGCTGATGCTGCTGGCATTTTCTTCGGAGAAAACGCGGTTCAGGTTGGTCATGAGGGAATCCACGTGACCGATGATATCCGTAGCCTTGTTGGCTATGGCATCGAAGGCCGTTTTTTCGGCTGGCACGAATCCGCCCTCTTGTACGTCGGGTTCGTCAAAACGTCCGCCCGAAAGGACAATCTGCTTTTCGCCGGTGAGCGAAATGCCGTGGGTCATGCCGGCGCGGGTGCCGATCTTGATGGGAGTTCCCTTGTTGACGCGAAAACGAACAATCACCTGGTTCAGGTTGGCGGAATCGATTTCTATCCCGGTCACATTGCCCACGTCAATGCCGTTCAGCTTGACCTGTGCATCGTTGTAAAGGCCGATGACCGATTCGCTGAACACCGTGTAATAGTTGTCGTATTCCTTGTTCAAAAAACGCGAAAGCACATAGCCCAAGAATACGCAAATCATCACTCCGCAAAGGAGCATGAATGCGCCTATCTTGATACGTTCGGCTCGTGTGGTTTCCATATTTTCTCCAGATCAATCAATAAAGTCGAATTGATAATATTCTTTGTTGTCTTCTTCTTTGGGACATTGCCTGTTAAAGAAGTGTTTCAAAATGGGGTCTTCGCTTTCCATGCCCTGCTTCAGCGTTCCGTCCATCAGCACGTATCCGTCCTTGAGGTAGATAAATCGGTCGCAGACGATTTTGATGCTTTCCAGTTCATGGCTCACGATCACCATGGACACTCCTAGGGTATCGCGGAGTTCAAGCAACAGTTCGTCGAGGGAACGGGCCGTTACCGGGTCGAGGCCGGTGGAGGGTTCGTCGCAAAAGAGCAGTTCCGGCTTCAGTGCGATGGCGCGGGCCAGTGCTGCGCGGCGCTTCATGCCGCCCGAAAGTTCCGAGGGGTACTTGTGGAAGGCGTGCAACAGGTGGACTTTTTCCAGTCGGTCTGCAACGATGGCTTCCATCTGGCTTTTGGGCATGTAGGGCATGCTGCGGATCAGCGGGAGCATGGCGTTTTCGGCAACCGTCAAATCGGACAGAAGCGCTCCGTTCTGGAACAACACTCCCGTACGGAGGCGGGTCTCGAAATCGAGGCCTTCCTTGGCACCGAATTGCTTGCCAAAGAAGGTGATAGTTCCGCTTTCGGACTTGTAAAGCTTGAGGATGTTGTTCATCAGCGTTGATTTACCGCATCCCGAGCTTCCAAGAATCATGCGGATTTCGCCCTTCTTGACATCGAAGGAAATATCGTTCAACACGGTCTTTCCGTCGTAACCGGCTTTCAGGTGATCTACTTTGAGTGTGATGTCTTCCATGTTGCTCCTAGTAGAAAATGAAACTGAACGCGCAGTCCGCGATGATGATGGCCGAAATAGAAATCACGACGCTAGAAGTGGTAGCGAGGCCCACGGCCTCGGCACCGCCTTCGGCGTTTAAGCCCTTGTTGCAAGAAATCAGCGTTACAAGCCAGCCGAATACGACGGATTTCACGGTACTCTTGAGGAAGAGTATGGGCGGAATCCCGTCACGGATAGACTGGAAGTAGTTGGCGAAAGAAATGTCGAAAAAGAAGAACGCGATCAGGAATCCGGCGAGGCAGCCGGCGATAGCTGCGCAGAACGAAAGGATGGGGGTGCAGATGGTCATGGCGATAAAGCGGGGAACCACCAGGTACTGCACCGGCGAAATGGCCATGGTCTTGATGGCCTTGATTTCTTCGCAGACGGACATGTTGGCGATTTCGGCGGCAATGGAACTGCCGGAACGGCCTGCCAGAATAATCGTTGTCAAAAGGGGGCTGATTTCGGCGAAAATCAGGTAGCCCAGACCCGAGGCCAGGTAAATGCCGCCACCCACGGCCTTGAGCATGAATGAACTCTGGAGGGCCATGGTAAAGCAGATGAGGGCCACCATCAAGAAGCAAATGCCGGTCGCTTCGGTACCCAGCATGTAGACCTGCTTGGCCGTACCGCCGAATTTGCTCCTGCCCTTGTCGAAAGGTCCGCAAATCATCCAGTAAATGCACATGTTCAAGAGGATGAACACTTCGGCAAAGCCCTTGGCCACCACGATAGTCTTCGCGCCGATGGCTTCCAGGGTGCTGTTGTAGCCGTGCTTGGGCTTTTCCGGGATTTTTTCTTTTTTCAGGGCCCTGAGCTGTGCCTTGATTTCTTCGTTAAAGTGCGCGAGGGTGAGCTTGTTGCCTGTCTTTTCGCTTAAATCGGCGAGAAGGGCGAAAAAGGCGTCGCCACTGTAATCCATGCGTTCGAGGGAAGAACCGTCCAGGCAAAGAGGCCCGTTTTTGAGCGTGCGCCGGCATTCCCGCAGCAGGTCTCTGCTGGTTGTAGCCGTGAGGGCAGCGGGGAGTGTGATTGTTCTTCCTTCCATGTTGGGGACAAATTTAGAAAAGCTATTGGTCTTTCCAGGGGGCTTCGGCAAGTTCTTTCACTTTTTGCTGATGAATGTCTCGTTTTTCATGCCAGATGGTAAGTTGTTCCTTGAAAGTCTTGCGCAGAAGTTCCATGCCGATGTTTTCGCGGGCGCTTACCTGGATCGCTTCGGGGTAATTCTCGTGGAGCTCGGTACGGCGGGCTTCGTCGCAGATTTCGGCCTTGTTGAAAACTCGGATTCTCGGGGTTTCGGGGCTTATAATGCCTTCCAGGGTTTTATGGGTCACTTCCAGGTGTTCCCGGTAGTCGGGGGCTGATCCGTCTACCACCTCCAAGATGCAGTCGGCATGGGCTGCCACACCCAGTGTGCTCTTGAAGGTCTCGATCAGGTTGTGGGGGAGCTTGCGAATAAAGCCCACGGTGTCGGACAGGATGATGTTTTCGCCGTCCAGGTAGAGTTTTCGGGTGGTACTGTCCAGCGTCGCAAAAAGCTTGTCTTCTACGTACACGTCGGCGCCGGTCAGGCGGTTGGTCAGCGTGGATTTGCCTGCGTTGGTGTAGCCGACGATACCGATGTGGAAAATGTCGTTTCGGTTTTCGGCCTGGCTTTCCCTAGCGTCTTCAATCTTTTCCAGTTTCTTTTTCAGTTCCTGGATTCGCTTGCGGATCATGCGACGGTCTGTTTCTAGCTGGGTTTCGCCGGGGCCCTTGGTTCCGATACCGCCGTTGTGCTGGCGGCAAAGGTGGGTCCAGGCACCTGTCAGGCGGGGCATCATGTATTGCAACTGCGCTACTTCTACCATGAGGCGGCTTTCGGCTGTTACGGCGTGCTTCGCGAAAATGTCCAGGATAAGCCCCGTTCGGTCCAAAACCTTGATTCCCGGGAGTCGCTGTTCCAGGTTCCTGACTTGGGAACCTGAAAGATCGTCGTCAAAAACCACCATTTTGGCGTCCAGGTCTTCCAGGGCGCGTTTGACTTCGTTGACCTTGCCCTCGCCAATGAGCGTGGCCGGACTGAAGTTCTGTACCCGTTGCAAAAAACTCTGTACCACTTCGGCGCCTGCGGTTTCTGCAAGCCTGCCTAATTCAGCGAGTTGTTCGGTGGCAAGCCAGGGACGTACTTTGGGTGTCGAAATACCCACGAGAATGCATCGTTCCTTCTTTGGCTTGTGTTCAATAGCAAAATCTTTCATACGAGCTACATATTAGAAAATGTTTTTTTTATTATTGCGCTGTATATTTTAAATAGTTATGAAAAAGATTAAATTAAAACGTTGGATGCCTTTGAACCCCGCCATCTTTGGGGTCGCAGCAGCGGTTGTGGTGCTTGTTGTGTTGTATTCTCTTTGGGCGAGAGAATCGTATTTTAAACAGATAGAAGAGGCGGTTGCCCAAGAAACCCAGCGCCTTGCCGCCGATTTGGTCAAAACGGTGAATTACGGGAAGAGCAGCATCAAGCTGGTGTCCCAATCGGTGTCGAAAAAGATGGATGGCCCCGAATTGCGCCGGTCGGAGGCCCTGTTCCTTTCGATGATGGACGATGTTCCCTTTTCGAAGATTGAATATATCCGTAAAGACGGCTTGAAACTTTCTTATGACGAAGAACCGGTAGATGTTTCGGAGAGTGCCTTTTTTCGACAGGGAATGTCCGGTAAGTCCGGTATCTGGATAGACTATACGGGGAAAAAGTATGGTGAAGCCCGTATTATCATCTATACTCCCTTGTATTACGGAGATAAAGTCGTTGGCGTGATTACGGGAATCTTGGGGGGCAAAACGGATATTGCGCCCATGCTCCAGTATAAGGTCAATGGGGAACAGACGATAGGCCTTTTGTGCGATAGGGAATTGAACATTGTCGCATCCAGCTTTGTGGATAGCGATTTTGGAGAATCCTTTGAACAGCGTGCCCAGGAGTTTTTTCCGCCCGAAATTGTGAGCGTGTTCAAGAAGAACGCCATTCTCAAGGAACTTAGCGCTTTCAGGGTCGTTTCTGATGTGGGAACCTCTATTGCATGCATCATGTCCGTCGAAGATTTGGGCTGGTACGTGGTGCAAATGGTTCCGTATCATGTGCTGATTAACGTGACGAGGCTTGTGGCCCTCAAGGCTGTTTTGGCGCTGTTCCTGGTGGTGCTTTTCTTTGTGATTTACATCCATTCTGTTTTCCGTACGAACAGTCGCTTGCGGGACGAAATGGAAGGCAAGCATCTGAATGTCATTAACGCCTTGACGGATTCTTATGGCAGTGCCTTTGTGATTGATTCCAGGACAGGCCTCAGCGAAAGCTACAGCATTGACCCCATGGCTTCGCGCTATATGCAAGATGCTTTTGACAACGCTCCTCATTACGATCAAATCACATCTTTGTACGTGAACCGTGTGGTGCTTCTTGAAGACCGTCCGCTGTTTGACAAGGTGCTGACCTTGGAAAGGTTGAACCGGGAATTCTTGAAGCGTAGCCGCTTTGAATTCATTTACCGTATTTCTAAGGGCGGCGCGATTCATTACATGCAGATTCACTTCGTGAAACCCTCGAAGGACCGCCCCGAAATTGTCATGGGTATCAAGCTTGTGGATGAATCCATGAACGCCGAGCTTGATAAACGCAAGGAATTGAATGACCAGCGTGTCGCCCTTGTGAAGGCCCTGGACCGCGCCCAGCGTGCCGACAAGGCGAAATCCAACTTCTTGTTCAGCATCAGCCACGATATCCGTACTCCCATGAATGCGATTCTGGGTTATGATGCTTTGGCTCAAAAGTATTTGCAGAACCTGAATCTGGCTGAAGCGGAAACCTCTTTGCTGAGTTACTACTTGAACGGGATTCAGTCTGCGGGAACGCTCTTGCTCAATGTGATCAATTCGGTTCTGTGCATTACCTCCATTGAATCGGGTTATGAAAAACTTGAAGAAACGGCGGTGCTGACGGCAGCCCTGAGCGAAGACTTGGTGACGACTTTTGAACAGTCTGCAAGACAAAAGAATGTCATGTTGCAGATTTCAAGAAACATCAAGACCCGTTGCGTGTATGTGGACAAGGTAAAGTACCACCAGATATTGATGAACGTGGTGAGCAACGCTATCAAGTATACCCGAAGTGGCGGACTTGTGCGTATTTCCCTGCGTGATTTGCCTCATGAAAGTCCGGACAAGTGCAATATTGAAATGGTGGTTGAAGACACGGGCGTGGGCATTTCTGAGGAGTTTTTGCCCAAGGTATATGATGTCTTTGAACGCGAACAGACTGCACTTACCCGCGGAATTGAAGGTACTGGCCTTGGCCTCAGTATCGTAAAGAAACTGGTGGACTTGATGCATGGTACAATCAATATCACCAGCCGTGTGGGTGAAGGTACTCGTGTAATCGTCGTGACGCCGCACCGAGTTGCTGAAGAAGATTTCGCGGCAACTCCGGCCAGCGTGCAACCGTTTAAGAAGAACCTTTCTGGCAAGAGCATCTTGCTGGCCGATGACGATCCCCAGACTTGCGAAATTGTTTCGAATTTGCTGAAGAGTCTTGGCGCCGATATTGTTTGTGTGGAAAACGGCAATGAATGCTACCGCAAGGTAGATATGGCGCCTGCCGGATCTTTCGACTTGATTTTGATGGATCTGAAAATGCCGCGAGGCGATGGCTTTGAAACGACTGCCTTGATCCGTAAGTTGGATAGTCCCCGTAAGTCGAAAATTCCGATTGTGGCCTTGTCGGCTAGTGCCTTTGAAGAAGAAAAGAAGGCCGCCTACGAAGCCGGAGTAAATGGGCATATCGCCAAACCCATTGATTTTGGCGAATTGCTAGATTTGATATCGAAACTGCTTAAGTAGTATTTGCCCATGAAAATCCGCCTGACACAAGAAACCTTGAATCGGCTTAAACGCTTCCGTAAAAATAAGCGGGCGTTTTGGTCGTTGGTAGTACTTGTGGTGGCGTATCTGTTGTCGCTTACCAGCCCCTGGACGGTAAACGACGAACCGCTATACTTAAGCTACGAAGGCAAGTCTTATTTTCCGGCTTTCGTACGTTACAGCGAAAAAGATTTTGGCGGGGAATACCAGACGGAGCAGGATTACGGGAAGCTCTTTGCCGTGGTGCAGGAATGCGAAGAAGATGCAGCCGAAGGTTTTACCCGTGCCGGTGGCTGCCCCGAAATTTGGGCGATTATGCCTCCCATTGCTCATGACCCTTTAAAGGCTGACTTGAGCGAAGAGGGAACGCCGCCTTTTGCACCTAGCGCAAGGCATTGGCTTGGAACAGACAGCAATGGCCGCGATGTGCTGGCCCGCTTGATTCATGGCTTTAGAATCTGCATTAGCTTCAGCTTGCTTTTGACGGTGCTCGGAACTTTCCTGGGCATCGTGATTGGCGGTATTCAAGGTTACCTGGGCAAGTTCTGGGACACGGGTATGCAGCGCTTTATTGAAATCTGGTCGTCGCTGCCCATGCTTTACGTGGTGATTTTGATTGGCAGTATTTACGGTCGCAGTTTCTGGCTCCTGATTTTGATTATGGCTGCCTTCAACTGGATTTCGCTGAGTTATTACATGCGTGCGGAATTCCTGAAGCTGCGCGGCATGACCTACGTGCAGTCGGCAAAGGTGCTGGGAATGGGACACCGCCATATCTTTTTCAAGGAAATTTTGCCCAACGCCATGACGCCTGTGGTGACGCTTTTCCCCTTTACGCTGATTGGCGGAATCGGTAGCTTGACTTCGCTGGACTTTTTGGGTTTTGGTTTGCAGCCGCCCACTCCTAGCTGGGGTGAACTCATGAGCCAGGGCCTCAATAACCTTTATGCCCCGTGGATTTCTGTAAGCACGGTGGCCGCTCTCTTTGTAACGCTGCTCCTCACGACCTTCGTGGGCGAAGGCGTTCGTGATGCAATGGATCCGAAGTCGGGAGATAGATATGTTTAGGGATTGTCATCCTGAGCGGAGTGCGCAGCACGAAGTCGAAGGATCTGGGAACGCTGTTTTGCGGGTGCGCGACCTCTCGGTGGCTTTCGGATTCGACAAGAAGGGCAATCCCCGCGATGGCATCAAGCCGTTGCAGGTGACTGATCGCGTATCCTTCGACATCCATTCCGGTGAATTCTTTGCGCTGGTGGGGGAATCGGGTTGCGGAAAGAGCGTCACTGCCATGAGCATTTTAAGGCTGTTGCCTCAGCCCAGCGCCCGGATTGTTGAGGGCTCAGTGCTGTATCGCGCCAGTGAAGATGCCGCTCCCATTGATTTGGCGACGCTGCCTTTGGCCGATTTGCAGAAGGTTCGTGGTGCAGAAATTGCGTGCATTTTCCAGGAACCCATGCAGGCCTTGAATCCGGTGGTGACCATCAAGAAGCAGTTGATGGAAGTGTTCAAGTTCTGCAAGCATTCCAAGGGCGGCTTCATGACGGTTATCCGCGACATGCTTGCCCTTGCTGGCTTTAAAGATGTGAACCGCGTCCTGGAATCATACCCTCACGAACTTTCGGGCGGTATGCTGCAGCGCGTATGCATTGTGATGGCGTTGCTTTCTAAACCCAGGCTCATTATCGCTGATGAACCGACGACGGCGCTGGATGTGACGGTGCAGGCCCAGGTGCTCGCGGTGTTGAAGGATATGGCTAGCCGCATGGGAACGGCGGTGCTCTTGATTACCCACAACATGGGAATCGTGTCGCAGTATGCAGATCGTGTGGCGGTGATGTATGCGGGCCGCATTGTAGAAATGGGCGGTGTTCGCGATGTGATTGACCATCCGATGCACCCGTATACGCAGGGGTTGCTTGCTGCTATTCCCGAGAACCACAGCGACATGCGTACCATGAAGTCGATTCCTGGCTCCGTACCGCATCCCCGGGATTTTGCAAAGGGTTGCCGTTTTGCGGACCGTTGCGAAAAATGCACCGAACAATGCCGTAGCGACGAATTGCCGCCAAAACAAAAAGCTCCGGATTCAGAGAATCACGAAGCAAATTGTTTTTTAGCGATGTAAGTTCACTATGGATTGCTTCGACTCTGCGAGTCTCGCAATGACGTTATAAGTTCACATCACTTAAATTCTTCGCACCACTTGGGTACGATATCCGTAGCCTTGCCTTCTACGAACACATCGGTGTAGGGGTCGCTGGTGGGTACTTCCAGATTCAAGCAAGTTACCTTGGCGCCGAAACTCTTGGCGAAGCTCTTGAATCCTGCGGCAGGGTACACCACGCTGCTGGTACCGATGTAGACGAATTCCTTGCAATGCCTTAAGGCATCTTGGATTTCTTCCATGTATAGCGGCTGTTCGCCAAAGAACACGATGTCCGGGCGGCTCATGGCTCCGCAGAACGGGCAGCGGGTTTCTAAAGTTTCTTCACCGTCGAAAATGAATTCGTGCTTCGGGTTGTGTTCGCAGGTCAGGCGCATCAAGTCGCCGTGCATGTGCAGCACGCGCTTGGAACCGGCGCGTTCATGGAGGTTGTCAACGTTTTGCGTCACCAGCAAGAAGTCATCGCCCAGGCGCTTTTCTAGTTCGGCCAGGGCGAAGTGGGCGGCGTTGGGTTCGTGTTCCTTGAGGCCCTTGCGCAAGAAGTTGTAGAAGTCCTTGACGCGCTTTTTGTCGCGGTAGTAGCCTTCGGGGGTGCAAACGTCGTCGATGTTTTCGTGTTCCCACATGCCATCGTTGCCGCGGAATGTGCGAAGTCCCGATTCTGCACTGATACCGGCACCGGTCAGTACAACGAGTCTCGGAAATTTGGTAGTACTCATTAGCAGATTTCTCCAAAGAACAGGGTTTCTGCCACGATGCCGTGTTCGAAGTCGGGCAGGTAAAGGCTTTCGTTTTCGCCGTGGGCGTTACATTCGGGGTCTTCGAGGCCCGTGAGCAAAATGGGAATGTCGCCGAAGGTGTTGCGGAACAGTTCTGCTCCGGGAATGCTTGCGCCGCAGCCGATAAACTTGGTTTCGGCACCGTAGGCCTTTGCCATGGATTCGCTCATCTTCTGGAAGAAGGGGTGAGTGGTATCGGTGACGAAGGGGTTCGCGCCATCTTCGGTGGTAATGTTGCATTGCAGGCCGTAGGGTACCTGCGCTTGCAGGAATTCCACTAGTTGCTGAGTGGCCACGTCGGCATCCATGCCGGGGGCGAGGCGAATGCCGATGCGTGCGTAGGCGCAGTTCTGCAGAACGTTACCGGCGTTCAGTCGGTTGCCCACTTCCATGGTGGTCACCACAATCGAGGGCCTGCGCCACAGGGAAAGCAGGATTTCGTCTTCGGGAACTTTCAGCTTGACGCTGTCCAAGATTCCGCCATCGTTGCGGAAGATTTTCTCGGTCATGCCAAGGCTCTTGTAAGAGGCCAGTTCCGCTTCGGTGGGGGGCACCAGGGTATCTTCGAAATGAGGAATCAGGATGTTGCCCTTGCCGTCCGAAAGACTTGTAATCATGCGGCAGAGAACCTGACCCGGGTCAGGAATGGGGCCCGACCAGCTGCCCGAATGGAGGGGAGCCTTGGTGGCCTTCAGTTCCACGTTCACGGCGCTCATGCCTCGGAGTGTGGTGGTAATGGAAGGCGTGCCCTTGGCGAAGTTGCCCAGGTCTGCTACGATTACGGCGTCGCATTTCAGGAGTTCGGCGTTCTTCTTGAGGATGGTTTCAAAACCGGCGCTTCCGGATTCTTCTTCGCCTTCGATCAAGAATTTCAGGTTGGGACCGTCGTTTTTCTTGAGAGCCCGCACCTGTTCCAAGGCGGCCAAGTGGGTCACGATGCCGGCCTTGTCGTCGGCGGTGCCGCGGCCATAGAGTCGGTCTCCCTGGAGGCTTGCTTCAAAGGGTTTGGTGTTCCAGAGGGTTTCGCGCATGGGGGGCTGCACGTCGTGATGGGCGTACAAAAGCACCGTGGGCTTGTCGGGGCTGGTCAAACTTTCGCCGTATACAGAGGGGCGTCCGCTGGGCGGCAACAAAAACTGCACGTTGGTGAGCCCTGCCTGCAAAAAGAGCTCCTTCACCTTTTCGGCGGATTCCAGCACGTATTTCTGGTCAAAGTTGTCGAAACTGATAGACGGAATTTTCACCAGATCGCTCAGGGTCTGGATATAGGCGGGCATCTTTTCGCGGATGGCCTTCACGACAAAATCGATTGTTTTCTGTTCCATATTCATTAAACAAAATAGAAAACGAATGGTAAAATTGTCTCAGGCGGGGTATATTTTCTATTTTTTAGAGTATAAGTTTAGGCAAAAGGAATACCCATGTCTTTTAATTGTGTAAACCACGAGTATTACCTGAATTTCGGCGACCGCGTTTTGGCGCTAATTCGTCGCATTTTTCACAAATATCCCGAATTCCGCCACGATTCCCTTAAGCATGCGGCTAGGTTTGCTCCTTACATTCCGTTTTTGGGGGGGCGCCCCGACTTGAGCAAGACGCTCAAGCGTGTCATCACGTTCCCGGATCATAGCAATTCCCTGTACCTGGGTTGCCCCATCATTTTGGCCGCCGGTGCCAACAAGACTGCCAAGCGCATTTGCGACTACGCCAATATGGGCTTTGGCGGTATCAGCGTCGGAACTGCTACCCGCAAGTTCCGTGAAGGCAATACCCATCGTCCCCGTATCGGTTTTTTGGAGAAAGACCGTGCCATCCATAACAGCATGGGCTTGAACAACGAAGGTGTCGAAGTCATTGCCCGTCGTGCTGACCAACAGTTGACCAAGGCCCACAAGGTGGGACTTTGCGTCGGTGTCTCGGTGGCAGAGACTCCGGGTCTCACCGACGACGAAGAAAAGTTGAAGGACTTGCTGGAAAGTTTTGCCATCGCTTACAAGGCTGGCGACTTTATCGAAATCAATTTGAGCTGCCCCAATACTGGCGAATCCCGTGTAGACATGGACTTGTCGCTGACCGAACGCATTTTCGGCGAAATCATGAAGTACCGCAATGCCCAGGCGATTCGCAAGGCCGTGTATGCCAAGATTAGCCCCGACCTCTCGGAACGCCACTTGGTGAATGTCATGGACATGATTGTGCGTACGGGCGTGAACGGCGTGGTGGTGGGCAATACTTACCCCACCAAGAAGATTAGCGAACTCCCGGTTGAAACCAAATTCGAGGACTTGACTCCGCTCCGCGCAGACGGCGATTGCGGTGGCATGTCTGGCCGCCCCCTTTATGAAAACATGATGTGGAACGTGACTTACATCCGTAAGCATTACCCCCAGATTAGCGTGATTGCCTGCGGTGGCATTGACCACGGTTTCAAGATTTTCGACCTGATTAAGCTGGGTGTCGATGCGGTGGAATGCTACTCGGTGGTGGCCTTCCGCTGGATGGCTGCACACGCCATGCGTAAGGAATTGGAAGCGGCCCTCTTTGAAACGGGTTACAAGACGCTTGCGGATTACGACGATCATAATCCGAAGCAAAACAAGGCTGTTTAATCATGGGTATTCGCACTTTTGCTCTCGCGCTTCTTGTTGCAACAGGCGCTTCTTTTGCCGTCCCTTGGCTGGGCGTTACCTTTAAAAAGACAACTTATGAAAATCACCTTGCCCTGAACGTTATCGGCGTGCACCCGGAATCGGGTTGCTTTACGGCGGGTATGGTGGCTGGCGACCAGATTGTTGGCGTGCAGGGGAGTCCGCTTACGGACATGAGTCAAATTCAGGCTGCAATTAAGAATCACAAGGCGGGGCAGAAGGTGAAAATCGAAATCGCCCGCGACGGTAAAAAGCAGACCTTGAATGTGGCCTTGACTGAACGCCCCGACGACATCAGCAGCCTGACGGGTTCCGCTATCGGCAGTAAGATTGCAAAGTTCGGCGAGAACTTCTACAAGAACGGCGAAAAGCGTAAAGAAAAACCGAAGGCAACGCTTCTGGATTTCTGGGCCACCTGGTGCGGCCCTTGTCGCAAGACGCTCCCCGTGCTGGCGAACATCTATAAAAAGTACAGCTCCAAGGGTGTCGAAATCATCGGTATCGCTGACGAACCGGTCGAAACTTTGAATGATTTCTACGCTCACCAACACGCATCGCCGTATCCGCTTTATCGTGATGCTAAAAAAGAAATGTGGATGCGCTATGGCATCCACGCTGTTCCGACACTAATGCTGCTAGATAAGGATGGCTACATCAAACGAGTCTGGAGCGGTGCTCCGACTGAGTATATGATTGAGCAAATCCTCAAAGATGTAATTGACTAGACGTAGCGGCGGTTGTTATTCAATCGCTGCTTTTTTCTGGGATGCGAAGATGTCTTCGTATTCCTCTTTGCTGATGCGGGCGTAACCGGTGGTGATGCCGCCGAATTCATAGTAGGCGGAGTCGCCCTTGACGTTCATGCAGTAGGGCATGTCCAGAGAATTCTTACCGCAAAGCTTGCCTTCTTGGATGGTGGCGGAGAGGTCGCCGTTCACGTTACGAATCGTATAATCCTGGTTGTTTTCGGTCAGGACTTCAAAAATCATATTGGCTTCGCCCTTCCAGCAACCGGTATAGTTGGCGTTGTCGCCGCAGCCGAAAAGGAACATCGAAGAAATAAGAGAGGCAGAGATAAAAATTGCTTTTTTCATATCTTTAAAATAGTATTTTTGATGGCGGAAAAATGCAATTTTTTGTTAAACATTTGTACTTACTGGCTCCGATTTTTGCAATCGCCATCTTGGGCGGCGTCTATTTGCTCATAAAAGCGAATGACAGGCCCATTCCGAAGTACGAACCCAAGCAGGTCGAAGAAACCTGGTCTGCCGAAGAATACGTGCGCCATTTGAACTTGAAACCCTTCAACCAGGGTGAAGTCCACAAACTGTTGCTCAAGCGCACCCGTCAAAAACCGGGAGTTTATCTGGAAAGCCTGCTCCCTGCCATGGATACTGCAGGAATTGAAATTATCCACTGCTACCATGTGGTGATGGGCGACGATTATGTGCCCGTGATTACTAGCGGTAACGATTACCCTTACCACCTGCGTGAGTCAAAGCACTACCAGAATGCTGCCATGGATTTCCGTATTGTGGATGTTCCCCTGAACAAGCGCCGTAAAATTGTAGAAATGGCCCAGGATAAACTGGGCCATCGCTTCAAGGTTCTTTGGGAAAAAGGGGAGATGGAACATCTCCACGTTGAAATGGTCAATATAGACTAGTGGACCCCATTTCCATCTGCGACGTCGCAAGTGACCGGCTTGCCGTTCACTTCGAGCGCGAGGGCATCGCAGAACACGGCACCACCCTTTACGGAGAGCGCAATCTTCTCGAAGTCCTTCACCTTGAGTTCGCGCGGTTCGCTCGGAGCGGCACCCTTGAAGAGGGCACGGTCACCGGGCTTCGCGTCTTCAGGTACAGAAACGAGGCGGCATGTGTGAGCTTCGGCGTCGAGGTCGCCCGCAAAGAGCATGCCCTGGCTCATGATTCCGCGGAGGGCGCTCGGCTTCAGGTTTGCAAACAACAGAATCTTGCGGTCCTGAAGTTCTTCGGCCTTGTAGCTGCTCTTGAGGCCGCTGCAGATGGTGCGGAGTTCGCCTTCGCCGGCATCCACCTTGAGCACGTAGAGGCTCGTGGCATCCGGATGGTCGGCCACTTCCTTAATCTGGGCGACGCGCATGTCCATAGCGGCGGGCACGTCGGCGGCCATCAGCGGCTTGTTCTGCTTGGGCTTCTGCTGCGGTTCCTGCTTCTTGACTTCTTCTTCAATACGCGGGAAGAGCGGCTTGCCTTCGCCGAATGCTTCGCCACCCTTGAGGATTCCCCAGGCGAGG
>JAFXLS010000108.1 GCA_017530965.1 Fibrobacter sp. | reverse complement strand
TCATTCGTCTTGCAAATCGAGGACGCACGCCACAGGAACAGCGCAAACAGCACAAGAATCGTAGCGCACCCGACAAAGCCGAACTGCTCCCCGAGCACGCTAAAAATAAAGTCCGTATGTTCTTCGGGCAAAAACGAAAGATTCGTCTGCGAACCGTTTCCAAAACCCTTGCCTTGAATGCCGCCGCTCCCGATAGCAGTCAGTGATTGCAGCACCTGATAACCATCGCCCAGCGGGTCACTCATCGGGTCCAAGAACGTGTTCACGCGTTTTTGCTGGTGTGGCGCAAGCATATTCCACACCATCGAACTTGCATAGCCCGCCAAAATGTTCGTCGCGATAATCAAGCCCGAAAGCTTCTTGGACAAGTGCCTGCGCAACACGGAAAACACGACAAGGCAAATCAGCACGCCCCACAAAACTTGCAGCACCATCGACTGCGAATGCGAAAACAGCACCGAAAGCACAGGACTCAAAATCAGGAACATGTCCGTAAACGTAAGTCCGGCAAAAAAGAATCCGACAAGCGTCACCGCTGTAAACACAAGTGCCGTGCTCAAATCCGGCTGTTTCAGCACCAATGCGAACGGCACGATAAAAAGCCCAAGCGGCACAGCGAACGTCTTTAGGTTATACAAACTCACAGGATGTTTCGAAAGCCAGTACGAAATCGTAATCAAGTACGCAATCTTTGCAAATTCCGAAGGCTGTAGCTTGATGACCTTCAAGTCAATCCATCGCCCGGCACCTTTCACGTCACCCGCAAAAAAGAGCACGAACACAAGCAACACAAGAGCAATTACATACGAAGGAACCGCCGCCCGCTTGAGCCAATCAATCTTCACAAAGATAAGCCCAACCGCAATGGCAATGCCCGTCACGAAATAAATAATTTGTCTAAACCAATGGGTATCGTAAAAGACAATTTCTTCATTCATGGTTGCCGAATAAACTAAGAACACGCCGCACGTCATCAACGTAAGCGTCAAACCAATAAAGAACCAGTCGAACTTTAACGACTTGTCTAGATATCGACCGGAACTCATTTTTCCTCTTCCTCCTTCCCGAAGAATGCCATCAGCACCTTGCGGGCAATCGGAGCCGCCACCGCGCCACCGCCACCGGCAGCTTCCATAATCACGGCGACAGCAATTTGCGGGTCTTCAAGAGGAGCGACAGCAGCATACCAGGCATGCGTCTTTTGGCCTTTCTTCCATTCGCCAGAGCCCGTCTTTGCACCCACGCGGATTCCAGGGACCGCCCCTCTCTTTCCTGTGCCGCCCGGATGGTTCACCACGGAGTCCATCGCCGCCATCAGCACGCGATGCGTCTCTGGCTTCATCGTTCCCGGACGGATAATCTCCGGTTCAAAGCGGCGTACCACTTTTCCCTGATCATCACGAAGTTCCTTCATAAAATGCGGTCGATACACGCCCTTGTTCGTTGCCAGCGACCCGACAAAAACGGCCTGCTGCAACGGCGTAACCATTTGCCCTTGCCCTATCGAGAGGTTCAGAATAAGCCCCCTCGCCCATCGCCAGCCCAAGCGTTTGTTACGTTGGTTGAATGATGCCGAATCGGGGAGCCATCCCGCACGTTCTCCCGGAATATCCACACCCAGCAATTTTTCACCATAACCGAATCGACGAGCAAACTCATTGATGCGAGCCATGTCAATTTCAAGGCCGGCCTGATAAAAATACACGTCGCACGAAAGACGCAACGCATGTACCACATTCAAGTTCCCATGCACGCCCCAGCACTTTTGGTAGCGGGCACCGTACTGGTAGCCGCCCGTGCAAGACTTGGGGTAATACTTCGTCTCCGAAATGATTCCGCTTTCCAGCCCCGCTCCAGCCGTCACAAGCTTAAAGATGGATGCCGGCGGGTAAACGCCCGAAATCGCACGGTTATTGAGCGGTCGCATCGTATCAAGAGCCACATGTGCCCAGCCCCGGTTGCGTTCACGACGTTTCAGCGAAAATATGTTCGGGTCGAGCCTCGGCGAAGAAACCATCGCCAAAATCTCGCCATTACGTGGATCAATTGCAACCAACGCACCCTTTGCCGTATCGGGAATCGCCGCTTCCGCCACCTTCTGCAGCTTCAAATCTATCGTCGAAACCATGTGCAAGCCGGGAACCGGTTCAATCAACGCCCCCACATCCGAAAGGGCACGCACTTCGCGCCCCGAGGCGTTCACTTCGACAAGCTTCATTCCGTTTACGCCGCGGAACTCCTTGTCGTATTCCTGCTCCAGTCCCTTTTGACCAATGCGGTCGCCCTGCGAATACGTCGCATATTCCGGCAACTTCAGCTGGTCTTCCGAAATCTCGCTCGTGTAACCCAGCACATGCGAGGCAAGCGTGCCGTAAGGGTACTCTCGGCGGGACTCGATTATCACAGATACGCCTGGCAGCTCCGTCGAATGTTCTTCGATCACCGCCACCTGCTCCATCGTCGCATCTTCCAAAATGCGGACCGGACGCGTCCTCACCCAGCGGATTCTCTGAAACGCCGTATCGAGCGAAAGCGAATCAAAAAGGTGCGTTCCCGACGAATCGCGAATGCTCAAAAGACGCTTAAATACAGAATCCCTATCTGCCTTTTTTTTAGGCATTTCCATCGCCTGCAAAGCAATCTGGTACGAGGGTCTGTTACGCACCAGCACATTCCCGTTCCTGTCGTAAATGTAGCCGCGGTTCGCAATCAACTCAATGCGTCGCAAGCGGTTGTTTTCGGAACGCTGGAAATTTTCTTCGTAGTGGATGTACTGCAACGAAAAAAGCTTGAACAGGATTACCGAAAAAACGACAACCACTCCCGCCAAGAAAATCAGGACGTTCCAATTCCTGCGGACTCTAGCCTCGTTCTCCGAAGTATCGTTATACATTCGACTTCTTCCCCGAAGATAGGTAGAACAAAATTCCACCAAGAATCATGGTGTAAACGCTCTCCGGCACAGTTTTTGCAACAAAGAGCGTCGTCACCACATCTTTTTCAAGCCCCGTAATGAGGAAATAGAACATGTCGTTTACAAAGAACGCAAGGCCAAGAACACCAATCTTTGCAGGTAAATTCAGCGTAAGGAAACGCTCTTCGAGCTGCCCCACGGCAAAGCCCACGATGGTCATCGCGATTGAATTTGCACCAAGCCACTCCACCGGTGCATAGACATCTTGCGTAAAGCCCGCCAAGAATCCCCACAGGCACCCCGCAGCAGCACCATAACGGATTGCCACGGCCACAATGAAGATGACCACAAAATCAGGCCCAACGCCCAAAATCTGCAACCATTCGGCAACAGTCGTCTGTACTGCAAAAGCCAGAACAAACAAGAGAAGCGTTTTTAGCCATCCTCGATTACTCATCAAGCAACTCCTGGATAATCCAATCCGGATCCTTTTGCATCACAAACACTTCTTCAAGCGTCGAAAATTCCTGGAACGGCTCCACGTCCATCAGGCTCATCACGTCCAAGTCAGCCTTGCGCACCGCCCGCACCGTCCCCACCGGGATACCCTTCGGGAAAATACCGCCAAGCCCAGACGTAATCAGCGTATCGCCCTCGGCAACGCCCGCATGGGACGGGATCATCGCAGTGAGCAAACGCCCGTCCATGGATTCCAGAAAGCCCACCACGCGGGTCCTGCGCTCCAACACGGAAAGTTTCAAGTTCGGATCGACCAACAGCTGCACACGGGAATGCGTAAGCATCGCTTTAGAAATCTTCCCGACAAGCCCCTTCATCGAAAATACCGGCATGTTGTCCTTGACTCCGTGACGCGTTCCGCGGTTAATCACGAGCGTCGTCAAAAAGCGCCCCGGATTATGCCCTACCACGCGAGACGTCACAATCGGGAAATCCCACTTGTCGTCAAAACGCACCAGCGTATGCAACCTGGCGAGTTCCTGCAAGCCTTCGCTCGCATGGTACGTCTCCTGCCTAAGTCTCGCATTTTCTTCTTTCAGATGCTCGTTTTCGGCCTGCAACGACTTGAAGTTGTTGACCGACGACGCCAACAGCTGCACCGGATAGAACACCGTCGAAAGAGCGCTTTCGACAATGCTCTCACGCACCTTCGTCGATGCCGAATGCATCAGAATCCCTAAAACGAGAAAAAAGGCAAAAGCGACAACGCCATGCCTTTGGGTAAACAAATCGACAATAAAGCG
>JAFXLS010000107.1 GCA_017530965.1 Fibrobacter sp. | reverse complement strand
TACGGAACCCAAAATTTTCGAAAGGCTCCTTTATATAACACGCCGTTTTTGGAAAAACAGTTCAAAAAACGCCCCTTTTTGGGGGTAAAAGTTTCAAAACAGCACTGCCTGCGACCTGACACTAATCAGCCAACAGAACGGAGAAAAATGAAATAAGACCTGGGCAGCATCCATCATCATTACCGGCAAGGCGAGCGATGCGGAAACATGCTCGCATGTTTCCATATCCGAGCCGCAGCGGGAAGCGCTTTAGCGCAACCGAGGCTCTAACGACTCGATTTTATAGCTCTTACGGGTAGAATTCTTCTTGTTGTTCTTCTTTGACATAATAACTCCCAACGGCATTTCTAAGGAAATGCCTATTTTTTGTTTTTTGTTAAAAATTTTACTTGATGAAAGTATCGCCTTCATCCATTACGCAACGAATTGGAAGAAAGCCATGTTTAAAAGTTTTACCAATATCAAAACTGCAATCAGATGAATATGTCGAAAATAAAGCATAATGCGCAACTAAAAAATCATCTTTGTACTCCGAAGGTATCCAGAAATACGCTAAAGAGTTAGCATAGCCATCACTATATGGCAATATAGATAATCCATATCGGTTAGACCCATATTTCCTAGGCCACACAGAATGGGCAAGTAAAGAATAACTCATATCTATTCCGCTAGAATATACATAGTGTTTCCATTCGGTTTCGTTCATCACATGCCACCCTTCTGGACACACGCCCTTCACCTTGGCATTATAACTAAGCTCAATATTACATTGGGGATTGTCAGCAACACCGACGCTATCACACACCTTGGGTAGACCCATAGCCTCGCTCCAGCTATAACGAGCACCGAAATAATTTTCACAATACCAAGGATCATCGAGATAGCAACTTTTTTCTACCTTCGCATCGTCAAACTCTGTCGTTGTACTATCAATAATAACATCAGCATAGTTCAGATTCTGAGCCATAACCGTAAAAGAATCAACGCCGGTCTCATCGCCACTTTTATACACTTCATAATATTGAATTGTTTTGTAAACCTGTCCATCACGAGGATCTGTAAACGACCCATAATTCACTTCTGGGTTGAAAACGCTATCCATGTTAGGGTAAAACTTAGGTTTAATTATGTCAACTACAGAATCCACAACCCATCCATTTTCACTACAACGATAATAATATCTCTTCGCTGGGGCCTCCGTTATAACAGTATCCCCTTCTTCGCATTGTTTAAACAGAATTACAGAACTGCTGCTCAATTTTACCACAGAAGAACTACTGTTCTTACCGCTCACAGAACTAGAACTCTTTTGCGAATCATCTCCAGACTTCACAGACGAAGAAGACTTCGAACTACCACCAGAGGATTTTCCTTTGTCAGAAACGGAACTAGAGGAGATATTGTCATCATCGCCGCTACTTGACGAGATTTCTGCAACCGGGTCGGGATCGGCACTGCTGGATCCACTATCGCATGCAACGAAAAAACAAAGTGCGGCAAATAAAATACCGATAAAGATCCTTCGACTCCACTTCGTTCCGCTCAGGATGACACTACTGTTCGCAAAGACATGTCTCATAAAACCTCCAGTTATATAATCCCACCAAAACACTCCTAACCCAATCTAAAAATAGTAAAAAGTTCCCAAAATAGGGAACTTTTGAGCACATGTTCAGAAATGAGTGTTTTGAGAAACAACTACAGTTTGCCGAGTTCGCGAAGCATTTTCTCGTACTTGTCAGCACGGGCCTTTTCCGCATTCGCAAGGCGCTCAACTTCGTCTGCGCGGGCTTCAGCCTTGTCGGCACGGTCTTCCGCTGCATCAGCCAGCTTTTGGACTTCATCGGCACGGTCTTTTGCCTCGAAAAAGCGCTTTTCAGCATCATCTGCACGAGCTTCTGCTTTGTCAGCGAGATCCTTCGCCTCAAAAAAGCGCCTCTCTGCATCATTTGCACGCTGGCGTTCAAGGTCTACAGCAATGTCGATTTCCTGTTGCCAAGTCATATAGCGTTTCCTCGTTTCGTTGTCCGTCTGGTACCACTTTACCAACCGATCAATGTTTTCGGTTTCCGGAGAATTAGGTTTCCTTGTAGCGAAATACTCCAGATACTCCCTGATTGATTTCTCGGCGACATCGCGGTACTTATTGAATATATAAAAATTTTTGAAGCAAAGATCCCCCAATTCAATTTTCGGATTGTCGACTTCGAGGTTCTTGAACCTGTAGACGGCTTTTCCCTGCCCAAAAATGTCCTCGGGACACAGGAACACGATGTAGAGTTCTTTCAGGTTGTAGTACACCTCGCCCTTGTTCAGCGCCTCGCTGTCGCACATGGACTGGTAGTAGCGAGTCCGCTTGGGGATTTCCTTGGTGTCTTCCATTTGCATCTCAATATCGAAACTGCGGAGAGTCTCTCCGCCCGGCCCCGTTTCCTTTACAAAGACGTCGTAGCGAATTCCCTTGTAGAAAGGGCTTACTTCGACAGTCTTTTCGGGTTCGGGATCCCTGAGTTCATGAATCTTGATGCCAAGAACGGCTTCGAGGAAGGGCTTGGCGATTTCCTTGTGGCTGAACACCATTGCAAACATGAAACGGTCCGTAATGGGGAGTTGTTCAAAAGGCGTGCGTTTGTTTTCCATTTTTTCTCACAACCGAAACGCGTCGGTTTTCGCAAATAGAGAACAGCCTCTATTTATATATATACACGCTTTTTTCAGCCAACTGAATACCAATTTCCCGAAAAATTTATTTCTTTTTACAAAAGTCTCCCCTACCATATAAAAAAAGAACCGCCTTTGAGGCAGTTCCCTTTTCAATATTTATATTGGATGACTTTACTCTTTCTTCGAAAGACCGATATCAATGGTACCGAACTTCGCTTCGTAAGCCTTGAGAGTTGCGGAAAGCATAATGGCAAGGCGCTTTGCAGTGTACGGAGTCATCACCACGCGTTCGGCGATATCGACCTGAACCTTTTTTTGATTAGTATTCCAAGCCTGGTTAAGGCCCAAAAGAATCATGAGTTCTTCGCGACCGCCCAACACGTTGGTCGCATTCACATAAAGACTCTTCATGTTGGAATCATTCCAAACCACTTCGGGCTGGGCTACAGATTCATTCTTTTCGTTTGTATTTTCTGCCATAAGAAAGCCTCCAATCGTTATTAAAACGCTATTCCCCAAAACACGCGAGCAAATTTAACAAAACAAAAAGAACACATTGTTACAAAAAACTTATACAAAGTGTAAATTTAAACATACAAGGTAACCATTTTTGCATCTTGACATTTTATATAAAGAATTCTAAAATTCGCCACGTTTTTGGGATATTGAGTTACCGGAGGTCCAATGAATATAAAGGATTGGTTTGTTGTTGTTGCCATTCTCTTGACAACATCGTTCTTTTCAGCCTGTTCCGTAACAGATTCCGAAAATTCAGAATACTCCAAATGGACATTTTCGGGCATGGTAATCGACGCCTCGACAGGTCTCGCTCTCGAAGGTGCAATAATCACGTATCTTGACACCGATGGCGACATTGACACCGCCAAAACCGACGAGAACGGAAACTTTTTTATAAGCAACCTGCCATACGGTTCCAGGACATTTACGTTCAACTACTTCAGCGTCAACAAAAAAGACACTCTCTTCTATACACCGAAAGTTTTTGACGTTTCAAGTACAAACGAATCCAGCCATATGGAAGGTGTAGTAGCAAGCGCCTCGACGGTCATTCGCCTGAGCCCGCTCAACGCAACTATCAAGGGCGAACTCTACATAAACGACCCAAATTCCGGCAAAAAGGTTCCCGTTTCAGGCCTTTCGCTGAGCCTGTCGCACATCGACTCGAGCTACGTCAACATTTTTCCGAAATCATTCTCAACCAAAACAGATTCCCTCGGCAAGTTCACTTTTAAAAATTTGCCCGCCGACACGGGACTCGTGCTGAACGTAACCAACTACACATACAAGAACATTCGCTACCAGTTCTACGGCGTAGCGCTCCCCAAGCTTATTGCAGGCGGCACCCGCGATATCGGCCGTGCTTACCTTGTTCAAGATACGCTCATCCCGCAACAACAAAAGATCATCGCTTCGAACGTCATGGACAACAACATGATTGGCTACGGAAGTGTTTCTACCCTCGCAAAACCCTACTACGTATTCGCTCAAAAAATTCATTCCAGCAACTTGACAGTAGAAGTATCGGTCGATACAAACAAATTGTACGTAAAGCCAGTTGTCAAAGGCGACACGCTTTTCCTAGAACACGACAAGGCCTTCCCTGCCGAGAAAAAAATCGTAGTCAGCCTTACCGCCTACGAAAAGAAATCTAACGAACGAATCCAGATAACATTCAGTGGCGATTCCGCCTTCACGACTGACCGCGGACTATACGCAGTCACTAGCAACGTATGGCCCACCAACAGCAAGTTCAAGGCTACCTTCGGAATCGAAGACACCATGTGGGTCAAGTTCTCCGAAGAACTCGACAAGAACACCGACCGTATTCAATGGAACTACTGCAGCGGCGTAACAAGGACTTTGTACGGCAACGGTTTCTACGCAAACGCCAAGGCATGGGTCCACAAGGATACCTTGTTCGTAAAGATGGACGAAAAAATCTTGCTTGAAAGAACCCAGGGAGACAGCACGGGGCTGAACATCACGGTTTATGCCAAGAACGGGCTATACGCCGAAGATTTCGAGCTGAGAACAGAACTCGTTGTGCCGCCCCAATCCAGCAGTTCTTCTGACGCAACATCTTCAAGCAGCGCAGCATCTTCCAGCAGCGAGGCAGAACCTGAATTCTCCAGCAGTTCAGCCCTCGAATTGCCGGACGAAGGCCAGGAATCATCTTCTAGCAACGAACCGGAAGAATCTTCGAGCAGCTCTACCCCCGAATCGAGTAGCGCAGCATGAGCAAGAGCCTTACCGCAACAATCCTTGCGCTTGCCGGCTTTGCATGCGCAAACTTTGACGGTGTCACAGAACCGATCGCCCAGGCAAAAATCGGTTTTACCGTTCCCGGAAAAATCGACAGCATCTGGGTGAAAGAAGGAGCCTTCGTACACAAGGGTGACACCCTGATGAATCTCGTCAAGACCGAAGAAGAGATTCGCGTCCACATGACAAAGATTATTGCCGACGATTATTCGGGTCTCGCATCGTCCAAGGCGAAAATGGACACTTACCTAAAAGACTATTACGCCATTAAAAAGCTGTACGAAAGCAGCAACTCGGTAAGCGAAGAGGAAGTGTGGGAAAAGCAGATGAACTTCGACATTTCTAGAGCCGACTGGAATGCCGCCAAGGTCACCAAAGTCAAGGATTCCCTGGAATACAGCATGGCTCGCGCCCAGCTCAGCAAGCAATACCTGATTGCGCCCTTTGACGGCGAAATCGTAAGCATCGGCAAGAACAACAGCGAAAGTGTCGAAGCCCTGGAACCGATTGTAGAAATTGCAGACGTGCGCACCTGCCGCATGACAGCCTACATCGTCGCCAACAGGGCGCACGCCCTTAAAGCCGGCCAGAAGGTCAAACTTTCGCTGGATGGCGCAAGCAAGAACCGTACCCGTAACGGCACCATAGAATTCGTGTCACCTGTGGTCGACAAGTCGAGTTTGCTCAGAACCGTCAAGATTATTTTCGATAATTCCGACCGTTCCGTGGAACCGGGCGTTACAGGAAAGCTTTACCTCAAATGATTTTCCGTTCTTTAGCGACAGCCCTATTTTGTTCAGCAGGCGTTGCCTTTGCGCAAGCGCCCGCTACAGAACCTGTGCCCGCCGAAGATTCGCTGTTTATCGATTTTGAAAAGGCGATCGAAACGGTTGTCAAAAACAACGCCGACATTCAAGAAGCAAAGTTCCTTTGGCGTTCAAACGCAGAACTTGCAAGCGGCGCATACGGCGATTTTGAACCGCATTTGATCGGGCGACTGAACAAGGAACGTGGCGATAGTCCAAGCGCCCTATTTACCGAGACCAAGGACGAATACAAGCTGGGCGTGCAAGGCAAACTGCCCACAGGTACCGAATACAACGCGGGGTTCAATCAGGCCACGTACACGCATAGCGACTACACCTCGGAACTTTACTTTGGCGCAGAACTCAGACAACACTTGCTCAAAGACGGTCTACTGTTCTTTGCACCTACCAAGAACATACGCGAAGCCAAGCTGCAAAAAGAACTGGCCTACCAAAAGTACCGCGAAACCTTGAGCGACATTCTCGAAAAATTCTGCAACGCCTACTGGAATTACCATTTTGCACAGCAGAACCTGCAATTTGCAACGGAATCGGCCCGCGTGGCAAGAGAAATCGCCGACGACGCCCAAAAACGCGCTGGATTAGGCATTGTTTCGACGCTTGATTACCAGAAGACAATCGCCGAATTTTCGGACCGCGAAAATGCCCGTATCGAAGCTTTAGACCAATTGCGCAATGCAAGGCTGGAACTTTTATTGATGATTGCCTCGCCCGAAGTGTTGCACGACCTGCGCCCGATTTCAATCAGGCCCGATACCACGCTGGACACCAACATTATACTGGATTCAGCATCATTCCTAGATTCTATTAGTCTGATACATCCGAGTTACCTGGCACAAAGCACAGAACTCAACTTGCGCGAAGAAGAACTGGACGCCCGCAAGACCAATGCAATGCCCACGCTGGACCTTATCGGAAGTTACGGCATTCGTAGCAGGAATGCAAACGCCAAGCTTGCCGTTTCAAACTTCAAGGAACCCGAAAGGCGCCAAACCGTGATTTCGGGCGGAATCGAGATCGACATTCCCTTGTTCGCCAACGTTCGCGAGCGCCACCAGATTGCCTCGGAACGCGCCAATGTGCATTCAGCAAGAATCAAGCTCAGCCTGATTCAGAACAGGCTTTTCGAAGAATACCGCATTCTACAGACCCGCTCTCAAGAAATTCGGCACCAGTGGCAATACGGCGAAGTGGCCGTGGCATACCACCAAAAAGAACTGGAAGAAGAATTCAAGAAATTGGCTCTGGGCAAGAGCAACTACCACCAGATTTTCGAGATGGAAGAAGACCTGCGCGAAGCAAGGCAAAAGCACCTGGAAAACATGAAAATGCTCCGCATTATCGATGTACGGCTCGCCCGCGCCAGAGGCAAGCTGCTGATGCAGACGGGGCTTGAAAAGTGGAACCAGGGAAAACTTTCTCTCCGCGAGGATTTGCTACATGACTAAGTTCGCGCAAAAGATTGAACCCGAAAAAATCATTTCGGCCTTACAGAGTTCTCTGCAAGCTGTGAATTCCAAGACGCTCCAGCTGACCCAGGTAATCGAAATTGCACAAAGCGTAATGGGCTGCGAAAAATTCAAGACCGCAGCACTGGCCTTGGTGGGGCAAATCGCCGACAAGCACCACGCCGAACGCGTAAGCCTTGGCTGGCTAAAGCACGACTACATTCGGCTCAAGACAATCAGCCACACCGACCATTTTGAAAAGAAGATGCAGGTGGTCAAGGACCTTGAAGGCCTTATGGAAGAGGCCTACGAGCAAGACGCCGCCATTTTGTACCCGCCGGTCAAAGACAACTTGACCGTTCTTGCGCACGAAAGATACAGCAAGGAATACCACTGCGAAAATCTACTCTCGGTTCCTATTCGCACCTCGCCCAAAGACGGCGAAGAAGTTATCGGGGTCATCACCTGCGAACGCCAAGGAAAGCCCTTTACCGACCTTGAAACCGAACAGATTTACCTGGCTTCGTCCTTGTGCAGCGCAAGGCTTTTGGAACTTTACCGCAAGAGCAATTGGTTTGGCGCAAGGGCAGCCCGCAAAATGCGCAAGGCGCTCGCCAAACTTTTAGGCTTTGAGCACACCTGGGCCAAATTTTTCGGCATTCTGGGTATTGGGCTTGTGTTGTTTGCAACGCTCTACCCACTCCCCTACCGAGTAAGCGCCCCCGCCATCCTCAAGACAGACAAGATTATTTACGCCACCGCCCCCTACGACGGCTACATCGACAGCGTATTCGTAAAGCCGGGCGACGTCATTTACAGGGGCCAGACGCTATTGCGCCTGAACCAGACGGAACTTAAGCTTGAAGAAGCCGACCTGATGGCCCAGGAACAGGACTGCCGCCGCGAAATCCAGAAGGCCCAGGCAGCCCGCGAACTGGCCGACATGCGCATTCACCAGGCAAGGCTCACCCAGACTCAGGCAAGGCTCAAGACCGTACGTTACAAGCTTTCCATGTCAAACGTGACTGTCAACGTAGATAGCGCCATCATTATCGAAGGCGACCTGCAAAAGCGAATCGGCGCACCGGTCAGCCAGGGCACCGAACTGTTCCAAATCGCCTCTATCGAAAACATTTACGTCGAAATCAGCGTGCCCGAAGGCGAACTCAAGAACGTGACTTTAGGCGGCGAAGGCCTTTTGGCCATCAAGAGCCGCCCCGACTACGTTTACCGCTTCAAAACCGAACGTATAAGCCCTACAGCCGAGGTCAAGGAGCAAGAGAATACCTTTGCCGTACGTGGCGAATTCGTGCGCCAGACACCCCCGTGGTTCCGCCCGGGCATGACAGGAATCGCAAAGATCTTCTCCGACAAGAAGACTCTCTGGTGGATCATTTCCCACGAAGCGATTGATTACTTAAGAATCAAACTCTGGTGGTAGAATTCAAATTATAACCTTCGCGATACTTCGTTACGCTCGCTCCTTACGTACTTATTTGTACGCTACGGGCGAGCGACGCCTCGTCTCGCTTGGTTCTAAATTGAATTGAACAAGACATTTTTTGACAGCGATAGAAAACAAGAGAGGCGGCTTTTTAAGCCGCCTTTCTTTATGCACCACAAGGGCACATTTTAAGATTACAGAGCAAGGAACTTCTTGGCCTTGTCTGCGTAAGCCTGGTTGTCACCGTAGACCGTGAGAATGCGTTCTGCAGTCTGCTTGGCCTTGTCGGCAGCACCGAGCTGTTCGTAAACGAGAGTAAGCTTCCACATGGCGTCTGCAACCATCGGGACCTCGTCCACCGGTTCGTCCTTCTGGAAGCGGTCTTCCTGGTCGCCCGTGCGCTTTGCAAATTCAGAGATGTACTTTTCCAACAGACCGGCAGCGGCAGAATAGTCAGCCTTTTCGATCTTCACAGAGGCAAGACCGTGCATGGCAGCCGAACGGACTAAAGCAACAGAACCGGCATTGTCGAGGCTCTTCTGGAAGAACACGGCAGCGGCATCGAAGTCACCAGCCTGGTACTTGATGTTGCCCGCATAGAGAGCAGCCTTGGCCAAAGCCACACCAGAAAGCTTACCGGAATTGATCTTGGATTCGAATTCCACGAAAGCGGAGTCATTCTGATTCGCATAAAGGAGCGTCATGCCCGGACCAAGGAGTTCGGCCTGTTCGGCAGCAGCAGCCTTGCGATAATCACGGAACTGCACCACGCCCACCACAATGACCATAATCACCACGAGGGCGGCAATGACCTTGGAGCCGTGTGCGACAAAAAATTCCTTAATTTCAGAATTGTTGGTATTCGATTCGTTTGCCATATTAAACGTCCATGTTAAATTTAGTGCTCCAATCATAGAAAAATTTTAATGTGTTGTCAGCACACCTTGACAAAAGAAGGCCCTTTTGCTAATTTTGCGCCAACTATGCCACTCTAGCTCAGCTGGTAGAGCAGCTGATTCGTAATCAGCAGGTCGGCAGTTCAAATCTGCTGGGTGGCTCGAAAAAATCCCGTTCCGAATGGAATGGGATTTTTCAATTTCTTTAAATTTATTCTAAAAAAAATAAACCGAAGTTAGAAACGAGCAGAACGAGGTCCTCACCTAAGTTTTGTAACGGAAACAAGTTTCCGACAAAACTTGGTAACGACATCCTTCGACGAACGGTTGGACAAGCCAACCTCCTGCGCTAAAGCGCAGAGTCTCAGTAGCCGCAGAACCGAATTTATTTTCTAGCAGCCAGTTCTTCTGGCGTACGGGCTAGAATATCCCAATCGCCGCGCTTAATTATCTTGTACGCATAACCTTGTTCCGTAAGGAACAGCTGGCGGTTCATGGCGAATTCCTGTTCCTTGGAATCCTGCGTCACGATACTGTAGAAATGCGCCGCGCCACCGTCGCTCTTGGGGCGGAGCACGCGACCGAGGCGCTGGGCTTCTTCCTGTCGGCTACCGAAGGTACCCGAAATCTGAATCAGCACGTTGGCATCCGGCAAGTCGATAGCAAAGTTACCCACCTTGGAGACCATCAGGTTCTTCTGGCTACCGTTACGGAAAGCGGCATAAAGCTTTTCGCGGTCCTTGTTCGGAGTCTTACCGGTAATCAGCGGAATCTGCAAGTCTTCGGAAAGGGCTTCGAGCTGGTCGATGTACTGGCCGATAATCAGCACGCGGTCATCGGGCTTGTCAAAGTACTTGAGCAGGCGTTCCACGATGTCCGTCTTTTCGGGGTTTGTGGATGCCAGCGTAATCTTTTCGCGGACAGGCGCAAGCGCATACTTCATCTTGAGTTCCGGTTCCATCGGAATGCGGATTTCGTTACAGTCGGCGGTTGCAATCCAGCCTTGGGCTTCCAGAATACGCCACGGAATGTCGTACTTTTTCGGGCCAATCAAGCTGAACACTTCGGTTTCCTTGTGGTCTTCGCGCACGAGCGTTGCAGTAAGGCCCAGGCGGCGAGTGGCCTGCATTTCGGTACTCAGGCGGAACACCGGAGCCGGCAGCAAGTGCACTTCATCGTAAATCATCAGGCCCCACTTTTCCTGGCTAAAGAGCGGGAAGTTCGCGAGTTCCTTCTTGACTTCTTCTTCGGTCAAATCGTCGATATCGGCATCGGCTTTTTCGTCGGCCTTCTTGGCACGCTTGCGCTGCGTCAAAATCTGGTAGGTCGCCACCGTCACGGGGCCGATTTCCTTGACTTCGCCGGAGTATTCCTTCACCTGGTCGAGCGTCAAGTCCGTCTTGTCGCAAATTTCACGAATCCATTGGCGGCTAGCCGAAATGTTCGGCGTCAAAATCAAAGTCTTAGTTTGTACCAAAGCCATCGTGGCAAGGCCAATCACGGTCTTACCCGAACCGCAAGGCAGCACGATTACGCCCGAACCGCCCTTCTCGGAACCGCTCGCGTAGAACACCTGGGCAGCTTCCTTCTGGTAGTCGCGCAGGGCAAAAGGCTTGCCGCCCACCGTCGTTTCGCGCAAGTGAATCGGGAGCGGATCGCCCACGGTATAGCCGGCCAAGTCTTCGACCGGGAAGCCTGCATTGGTCAAGGCCATCTTCAAGTGACCGCGACGTTCCGGGTCCACTTCGGCGTGCAGGTCATCGATAAACTGGAGAATGTACGGTTCCACTTCCTTGAGGTGGCAGATTTCGGTAAACATGTACTTGTCGTCAGATTCGACAATCAGCTTGCCATCCTCTTTTTTAAGGCGCAACAGACCGTAACGATCCATGTAGTCCTGAATTTCGGTCACCACGGATTCAGGAATCGGGAAACGGCTCTGGCCTTCTAGACGCTCCAAAACCTCTGCTGCACGAAGACCTGTCGAAGCGGCGTTCCACAGGCTAAGAGGACTAATCTTGTAAGTATGCAAATGCTCGGGACTTTTTACGAGCTCGGTAAAGGGGGCAATCGCATCGCGAGCTGCTTCATAGGTAGGGGCATCAACCTCCACCATAATTTCCATATTACTCTGAACAATAATGGCGCCATTCGGATTCATAGGCGCCAAATTTAGTAAAAAAAGTCTCCCGCGTTTAGGCGGGAGAACAATGATATCTTTAAATAAGAAGATTTAGACTTACTCAGCGTCCATATCGGCTTCGTCGATTTCGGCGTTGTGGTAAACGTCCTGGACGTCGTCGTGATCTTCGAACTTATCGATGAGCTTCAGGAGCTTCTGGGCATCGTCATGGCCGAGCTTCACCGGGTCGTTGGCGACGTAGGTGATTTCTGCGCTCATCATTTCGATACCGGCAGCTTCGAGAGCCTTGGAAACAGCGTCAAAAGCTTCCGGAGAGGTGGAGATTTCATGCACGCCGTCTTCGGTGCTCATATCTTCGGCACCGGCTTCGAGCACGAGGTCCATCACCTGGTCTTCAGGATACTTTTCAGCGTCAACGATAATCACGCCCTTGTAGGTGAATGCCCAAGACACGGAACCGGATTCGCCCATGGAGCCGTTGTTCTTGTTGAAGATGTTGCGAATTTCGGCAACGGTACGGACCTTGTTGTCGGTCAGGCACTGCACCATGATGGCAATGCCACCCGGGCCGCGTCCTTCATACAGCGGTTCCGTCATTTCGGTACCGGAGTTAGCACCCGTACCCTTGGCAATGGCACTTTCGATGTTCTTGGTCGGCAAGCTCTGGCTCTTGGACTTGAGGATTGCCGCACGCAGACGCGGGTTTGCATCGGGGTTTCCGCCGCCGAGCTTAGCAGCGATAGAAATTTCCTTGATAAGCTTGTTCCAAGCCTTGGCGCGAGCAACGTCAGTCTTGGCTTTCTTGCGTTTGGTGGTGGCCCATTTGGAGTGACCGGACATAGATTACCTCTAATTGGTTTTAGTTAAAAAATTACTTCTTCTTCAGCTGGCAACGGCGCTTTTCCTTGACGCTAAGACTCGGATCGTCGCATTCATCGCCTGAAACTTTTTTCTTTTTTTTCTTCTTCTTGGTCGGAGCAGTTTCTTCGTCAGCAGCATCAACGCGGCGCTTGCGCTTGTTCAAAGCGGCGTCATCTTCCACCGGCTTGGCGGCCTTCTTTTTCTTCGGGGCGACTTCTTCATTGTTCGCCTCTACGCGACGCTTGCGGGTCGTAATCGTCGCTTCTTCTTCCGGTTCCTTGTTGTTCTTTTTCTGGAGAGCACGGAGCTTGGCCTTGTCCAATGGATCTGCAGAAGCCCTGGTAATGGCCTTATCGTACTTGCCTCCCCACACGTTACCGAGCAGGGAACCAGATTCCAAGGCATCCTTCAGAATGCCCATGGCCCATTCATCGTTTGCCGGCGGCAACAGCTTGAAACGCAGGTTACGAATCTTGGTAGGTTCGTCTTCGAAATAAAGCATCATGTCAAAGAGACCGACCTGATATTCCTTGCTGTCAGAACCGACTGCAGTAGACGGAACATAGGCAAGTACCGCATAGACATCGCCATCGAAAAGGCCGGTAATCAGGGCGTCGCCGTCACCACCCGGAGCCTGCACTTCGCCATCGGCCTGGAAGGCCCACGGGTTGACATCTACCGTCAAGCGGAACTTGTGATAGCCCTTATCGGCCTTTTTCAGCTTGAGCAACGCACCCGAAAAAGCCTGGAATTCAGGCTGCAGGTTTTGCGCCGAACAAACAACAGCAAACGCCAAACAAAGCAACACTATAAGTTTTTTCATAGGAACCTCCCTTTGAAAAGCTCACTAATTCTTGAAGAACAGAGCCTTTGCAGCCTCGAACATCGGGTCCTTTTCATCCGGGTTGCGGCATTCCGTATAGATACGAACCTTGGGTTCGGTACCGGACGGACGCACCAGCATCCAGGAGTCATCGTCGAAGATCACCTTCACGCCGTCGAGGGTCAGGAGCTGCTTCACAGTCTTTTCGTTGTTACCGACCATGACCTTTGCACCCGGCTGGGCGATCGTGGCGATAGCGTCGACCTTGGCCTTGAGCGGAGCGCCAACGAGGGACTTGTCCACTTCGAAACCAGAGCGGGTCGGGTAGAAGCGGCCGTATTCTTCGTAGAGAGCGTCGAGGTATTCACCGAGGTTCTTGCCGGTCACCGCCATGATTTCAAGAGCGATGAGGAGACCGAACTGGGCATCCTTTTCCAGCGTGTTGTTCAGGCCGGAGATACCATCGGATTCTTCGAAAGCCACGAGAGCCTTCTGCTTGGCGTTGCGGGAGAGCCAGGGGCGGAAGTTCTTGAAGCCCACCGGAGTTTCCATCACAGGCACGCCGAGCTTTTCGGCAATGATGTTCACAAAGTTAGAAGTAGCAACGGACTTGGCCACGCAGCCCTGTTCCTTGCGCCAGGTAGCCATGTAGTGGAAAGCGATTGCACCGAACTGGTTCATATCGATTTCGCGAGTGCCGTCGTAGAAACGGATACGGTCGCCATCCGGGTCAAAGATTGCACCCAGGCGGAACCAGGACTTGCTTTCGTCGAGAACCTTGCGGACCTTTTCGAGGTTCTTGCTGGACGGTTCCGGTGCGATGCCACCGAACAGGGAGTCATCTTCGTTACGGAGCGTAATGAGGCATTCCGGATTGTCGAGGAGGGCGGCCGGACGGCGACGGGTAGAGCCGTGCACGTGGTCACACACGAGAGTGAGGCGGCCCTTCTTGATAAATTCCTTGATGCGGTCGAACTTGATGGTGCCCTGCTTGACCAAGAATTCCTTGTAAATCTTGAGGGAGTCGATCAATTCCCAGTCGACCTTGCCCACCGGTTCAAACTTCCAGGTGGCCATCATTTCGTTAGAAAGCTTGGTAATGACGTTCGTGATTTCCGGACCGGCAGGACCGCCGTCAGCCGGGTTGAACTTGATACCGTTGTAGTGGCTCGGGTTGTGGCTCGGAGTCATGTTGATGGAGCAAGCGGCACCGAGCATTTCGATGCAGGCGCTGAATTCCGGAGTCGGCATTTCGCCACCGTAGTAGACCTTCACGCCGGCCTTGGCAAACTGGTCAGCCACAGCTTCGCAGAATTCGTGACCGAGCAGGCGGTTGTCGTGACCCACGACCACGCCGCGCTTCTGGAGTTCGGCAAAATCCTTCACGCCGAGAGCTTCGAAAAGTTCCGGAGTCGCTTCCTTATAGAGGCGGACGATTGCCGCACCCACGACCTGCAGATTGCGGAGGGTGAATTCAGAACCGATTTCGCCGCGCCAGCCGGACGTACCGAAGCTCACCTTGGCACTTTCCTGAGAGGTCAGGGCGACCTGTTTCACCTGTTCGACCAGACCCATGTCTGTTGCGGGGTTGAATTCGGGGGACTGAATCTTTTTCCAAATCTGGGTAATGTTTTCCATAAGGGTTCCTTTTATGATTTTTTCGCGAGAAATTTAGTAAAATCCCAACAACAAAAGGGGGGCGCTCCGCCCCCAAAACCCCGTTATCACGCTTCCAAATCCATCAAATCAAAATACATGAGCCGAGTATGCGGATCATTATCTTCTGAATTCATGAACCTGAATCCATTTTTCTCATAAAATGGAATAGCATTCAAATAGGCATCCACCGTCAAAAAACGACAACCGGCCTTATTCTCGAAAAAGAACATTGATTTTATATAATCCAAAACCGTCGTTCCGATTTGATGACCTTTAGCTCGCTCATCAACACCCAAGCGACATAATTTAACTGCGGGATAACTTTTAAGACGTTTTTCGTTCGGGAAACCTTGTTTCTTGCGAAAGCGGTTGAATTCCGTTTTGTCCTTAAAATCAGTTACAGCCACTTTGTCATTTGCAAGGCTACAATAGGCAAGCAATTGTCCAGATTCCGCATCAGAACACGCATAACTTACAGATAGTCTATACTTATCAAAAAGTGTAGCCCTATTCAATATAAAATCGTTTAAATCTTTATCACCACAATCAAATTCTTTTATAGAATAAGCAGGGCGCAACCGAATAAAACTTAAGCTTTGTTTATCTACACGTGATTGAACCACGGATCAAATCCTCCATTAGCCTCTTCACGAGCACGCTGATCAGCCATGCCGCGTTCATAGGCTTTTTTCATAAGTTCATAATTCCGTAAGCGACGGGCACGAACTTCGGGAGGTTCCGGGTGTCGCTCCTGCATACGGGCTAGAAACCGGCGAGCATCCTCGCCGAACAAAATAGGAGTCTCTCGAATTTCGCGAGCCATATATCCTCTTTTTGTTGTTTCCGTTTAACAGATAGCGAACTTTCAGTTATTGTCAAATATACTTTATATCATCATCAAAAACAAGTATTTAAAATTTCGAGCTACAATCTGGGGAATTTTTCACCCATCTATTTACTCTCATCTCTCATCTAATACTATATTTTGGCCACTATGCAGATTACTAACGCTTCTCAACTTACTGGTGTTTTCCCCGCGTTGTTCACTCCGCTCAAGAACGACGATCCCAAGAACCTTCGCAACTCCATCGACTACAAGAAGATGGGTCAGATGATCGACGACGTGATCGC
>JAFXLS010000106.1 GCA_017530965.1 Fibrobacter sp. | reverse complement strand
GCGCCTTGTGGTGCTTGTTCATTTGTATGGAACGCCCGCCAAGGTGGATGAAATCCGCGCCATTTGCAAAAAACACGGCGCCCTCCTGGTCGAAGATGCCGCCGAAAGTTTTGGCGCAAGCTACAAGGGCGTGCAGACCGGGAGCTTTGGCGACTTTAACGCCATCAGCTTTAACGGGAACAAGATTATTACCGGCAGTAGCGGCGGCATGTACCTTACCGACAAGAAGGAAGATGCCGATAGGGTACGCAAGTGGAGCACGCAAAGCCGTGAACCCGCACCGTGGTACCAGCACGAAGAGATTGGCTACAACTACCGCATGAGCAACGTGATTGCGGGCGTGGTGCGCGGCCAGTTGCCCTACCTAGAAGAACACATTGCCCAGAAACGGGCCAATTACGAACGCTACAAGGAAGGCTTCAAGGGACTCCCGGTGCAGATGAACCCCTACGATGCGGTGAATTCTGTACCGAACTTCTGGCTCAGCTGCATGATTATCGATGAATGTGCGGTGGGCGATGGGCGTGCCCAAAGTACGCCCGCAAAGATTCTGGAACGCCTTGCCGACATGAACGCCGAGGGCCGCCCCATTTGGAAGCCCATGCACATGCAACCCATGTACAGGAACCACGCCTTCGTAACCGCCGCCGGAACGGACGTAGGTGCCGACATCTTTGCCCGCGGGCTCTGCCTGCCTAGCGACAACAAGATGACCCCCGACCAGCAGGATGCCATCATCCGGACAATCAAGGAGTGCTTCGAGTAAGGTGAATGGTAAGATGCTACTGCTTGCGGGACAGAATATCTTCTTTGGAAACGTGGAACAGTTCTGCGGCTTTTTCCGGCGTCAAGATTCCGGCATCGACCATAAGCTGGGCGTCTTCTCGCCCGCGGGCTTCGCGCCCATCTTCAAAAGCACCTTGTCTTTCGTAAAGCAAATCAGTCATTCCGTCAACCTCGTTCAAAAGAGTTTCGTCGGTGTACCTCTTCAAAGATACATCCTTTGCAAAATCCTTGTCAAGCAATTTCTGGGACTTTTCTTCGGGAATGTCCTTTTCTTCAAGAACATTGCGAAAAATGCGAAGCATTTCGGCTCGATTAGACTGTTCGCGGGCCTCCGGGGGCGTATGGTCCTCTATAGCGAAAAACTTTTCAATTTCGACCAGATAAACATCCAACTTACCATAAAACAAGTTAGAATTGCGTACAATCTGAGCATGGTGCAGATAAGTATTTCGTTCATGTCGGAACTGGTTTTCGGTCAAGATAGAAAGCACGTAAATGTGCGGCAACTTGTAGGTCTGCGACTTCTTGACCGTGCGCGAGATTACACGCGCTGTGTAATAAATAAGCCTGTCAACGAAGAATCTATTGTAGTTTTGCTGGACTTCGATAAGGACAGGAACACCGGCTTCCGTTATGCCATAGATGTCAAAAATGGCTGTTTTGTTGTCCAGAACTCCAGGATTTTCGGGGACGCCCAGCGTAAACGATTTGATAGCGTTCTTGCCTTCAAGATCGAGCATTGCGTTCAAGAATTTTACTGTGCGCCCAGGCTTTGCCTCATTCGCCAGGAGCATCTTGAAAATGCCATCGCTGAATGGATAGATGTTCTTGTATTTCTCACGATAATACGCCAATCGTTCGGGATGCTCGTGGACATCCTTGACCATGGCGAAAAATTCAGTACGGTTCATCATATCTCCATTAAATTCAGGAATCGCAAATCTACCAAGAAAAATTCGCAATCGTGCAAACAGCTGTTTGCAAACTTTGTAAAAAGTTCTTTCTCGGAGGCCGCATAATATGTATGCGAAATACATAAAACGCCTTCTGGACTTTTGCTGTGCTCTAGCGGCAATCTGCTGCCTGAGCCCTTTGCTCGTGTTCTTGACGGTGGTGGGCGCCTACAAAATGAAGGGGAATCCGTTCTTTACGCAGCCCCGCCCCGGTAAAGACGAAAAAATCTTTAGGCTCGTCAAGTTCCGCACCATGACCAACGAGAAGGACGCAAATGGCAAGCTGCTCCCCGACGACGTGCGCCTTACTGCGTACGGCAAGTTCCTGCGCAGTACAAGCCTCGACGAACTCCCCGAACTTTTCAACATCTTAAAGGGCGACATGGCGGTGATCGGTCCGCGCCCGCAGCTCGTGCGCGACATGGTCTTTATGACCCCCGAACAGCGCAAACGCCACACCGTACGGCAGGGCCTGAGTGGACTTGCACAGATTAACGGCCGCAACGCCGTCACCTGGGAAACCAAGATCGCCTACGACTTGGAATACATCAAGAAAATAACCTTCCTGGGCGACGTGAAGATAATACTTACCACGCTGAACAAGGCCTTTATCAAGCGTTCCGACATCACCGAAGAGAACAGCGATACCGCCACCGACCTCGGCGACTACCTGCTGGCAAGCGGGCGCATCACCCGCGAGGAATACGACCGCGGGCAAGAAGAAGCGAAAAGGCTTATAGCGGAGGCTGGGTAAAATGTATAGGCGTAT
>JAFXLS010000105.1 GCA_017530965.1 Fibrobacter sp. | reverse complement strand
CGGTAGCGTTCTTCGTGCATCTTTTCGATGGCAGCGACTTTGCGGAACTTGGCGGCGAGGGCGGGGAAGCCTTCTTCTTCGGCGGTCTTGGCGAAGCCTTCGTACATGTCCGTCCATTCGTAGTTTTCGCCGTCGGCGGCAGCTTTCAGGTTCTGGGCGGTGTCGCCGATGCCTTCGAGTTCCTTGAACCACAACTTTGCGTGTTCTTTTTCGTTGTCGGCTGTTTTCTGGAACAAGGCTGCAATTTGTTCGAAACCGTCCTTCTTGGCGCGGCTGGCGAAGTAGGTGTACTTGTTGCGGGCCTGTGATTCGCCGGCGAATGCGGCTTCAAGGTTCTTTTCAGTTTGAGTTCCTGCGTATTTATTTGCCATAAGGTCTCCTCTTGATAGGTTCAGTTTGAAATATACTTCTTTTTTAATGCCTTGCGGAAAAATTAAAACAATCTTTTTTGTTAAATGATACGGGGTGTATCTTTTAGTTTTTTAAACTGAAATTTCTTTTAAAAATTATCAAAAATTTCGTAAAAATCATAAACTTTGTATCATTTTGATATTGATTTTTGTAATGCAAATCTTTATATTTATTCATGTAAAAGCGAATGATCCCCGGCCTAGCCCAGCACTACCGCCAATCCTTTAACCCTTAACCCAAACCCCTATCATCTACCGTCTATCGTCTATCGTCCATCGTCTTTCGTCTATTGTCCATCGTCTTTCGTCTATTGTCCATCATCTACCGTCTATCGCCTTACGTCTATCGTCTTTCGTCTTTCGTCTAACCATTACCCACTAACTTCCTACTGTCTACTTCCTACTAATCACTATGTCCCCAATAACTGAATACAAAGATTACCGCCAATTCATGCAGGACTTTTACGATGAACGTAAAAGGACTAGCGCGTTTTCGTGGCGTGAGTTTTCAAAGCTGGCGGGGTTCAAGTCGCCGGTTTATCTGAAGCTTGTTTGTGACGGCAAGAGCAGTTTGAGTCTGGTCAAGATGGAGCAGGTGGCTCATGCTATGGGGCTTGTGGGGTATGAGTTTGCGTACTTCAAGGAGATGGTGCGTTTCGGCAATGCGACGAAGGATGCTGTGAAAAAGGATGCGCTTCTCGAAATGGAGAGGATTGCTCGTGAGCACAAGGTTCGTGTTGTCGATGCGGATGCGTTTCAATACTACGAATCTTGGAAGTATCCTGTAATCCGCGAACTTGCGCCAATGATGCCGGGGGCTCAACCTCGCAAAGTTGCCGATGTATGCAAGGAATATATCTCCGCCGAAGAAGTCCGCGATGTTCTTGCTTTCCTCGTGAAAACCGGATTTCTCAAGAAAGAGGGTGAAAAAGTTTATTCGCAAACTGAAAAGGCTGTCATTGGTTCGGCTGCAGCACTCCCGATAGCTATCCGTGCGATGCACAAGGAAATGGGCAATATGGCCGTCCGGGCTGTCGATCGCTACAACGCAAACGAACGTTACTTTGTCGGGATGACGATTGGTGTGAACGAAGAAAATTACGCTCGCGTTATCGCAGAAATTGATGCTTGTGCCAAAAAGATTGCTGCGATTGCAAATGAATCAGATAACTTAAATCAGGTCTATGGTCTGAATTTTCAACTTTTCCCTTTTACAGACAAAATTGAAGGAGAGTCTCATGCTTAACCTCAAAAATAATCTCTACTTTGCAGGTGTTCTTGCTCTTTGTATTTTGGCGGCTTGTTCTTCTGAAGCCCCCTCTACGGCGGGTTCAACAACAATCCCAAATGCTAGTGCGCAAAACGATTCCATCATCTTTGAAGGTGACAAACCCATCATTCCCGGACTCACTGATCTTTGTTACGCAAACCAAGGTTCTAATACCCTTTGTGGCGCATATCTTGATACCTCCTTCTACGAAAAAATTGTCACTTTCAACACGGAATCGACTTCACTAAGTAGCTACGTTGATAGCCTTGATATTAAGGTTTACAGCGAGGAAAAGGGAGCGAGCGCGACTTGCTCCGTAGGCGACCAGTCCTTCGATGCAAAATTCAAGATTTCTTCAAGCTACATTCTGAAAACTTTGATAATGCATAATGTCGGAACATCTTGCGACAGCATTCGCCAAGAGCTCCAAGAATCGTGCAATAATAATCCGAAAATCGAAGTGATAGGTGGTTTCTACAGTTATTGTACCTCAATGGGGGATTTGTACGCTTTCTGTGCTGATTTTAGCTACACTACAACGGAATGCTCTGAAGCTAGACCTGATGGCTCGCAAAAATGCCACATAAAACTAGACCCTGCGAAGGGTCTCGATGAAAATAACATTATTCAAGAGTTTGTACAAAAATCTGAAAGCGTCTGCTCTGATATTTCTGCTGGAAAGTTTGAGTATTATTCTTCGAGTTCTGAATCTCCTCTGTATTTCTTTACTCCCGGACACAATCCCGTGGATTATCTTAGTTCCAGTAGCGTTGGCGCTCCCATTGACACATCTTCGTTTACATTGGAAAAGTATGAGGAACGATTCGCCGAACCTGGAAAAGAATACAAGTTCGATAAGCATGTTCTTGCCTACCGTGTTTTACCTTCTAATGAAGCTGTTATCGATACGAATTCAATTAACGGTCTCACAATCAAGGTGGCTTCGCCCGCTGAAATTGCCAAATATTTCCCGATGACGTCTGCTATTGCTGGTGAAAACTTCAATCCTGAATTTTGTAAAGTATACACCATCACTACTTCTTGGGGGTATCTATCCGAAGCCACTATTCTGACAAATTTGGGGTATGGATTATATTCAAGTACTGTTGAAGTTGCGTTGATTTTTGCTGGTGGAAAATGTCAAAAGGATAGTATAGGTTTCGCTGAAATTTTTCTCGTGAAGGATTGCGATGGCGTTATCTATGAAGACTCTCAATTAGGCGGAGACTTCTTTGATTCTCCATGGAAATGCGATGAAAACGGAATTCCTTCAGGCAGGGAGAATGGCCCTTACGGCGAATGGATTCGTGCGGATTTGTTAAAATAATACTAGATTGTCCTCTGTACAGTACGGAGGGCATTTTTTTTGGCCATTTATAACAACATTCTTGAAACGATTGGAAACACGCCGCTGGTGCGTATCAACAAGCTGAACAAGGGCGATGCCGAAGTTTACGTGAAACTTGAAATGTTCAACCCGCTCGGTAGCGCAAAGGACCGCGTGGCGTTAAGCATGATCGAGGCTGCCGAATGCGAAGGCAAGCTCAAGCCGGGTGCACTCATCATCGAACCGACGAGCGGCAATACGGGCGTGGGCCTTGCTTACGTGGGGGCCGTCAAGGGCTACAAGGTGGTGCTCACGATGCCGGATTCCATGAGCATGGAACGCCGCATGCTTTTGAAGTCGCTCGGTGCCGAAGTGGTGCTGACCGAGGGGGCGAAGGGCATGGCTGGCTGCATCGCGAAGGCGAATGAAATCGCCGCTGCCAATCCGGGGAGTTTTATTCCGCAGCAGTTTGATAATCCGGCCAATCCCGAAGCGCATTACCGCACGACGGGCCCGGAAATCTGGCGCGATACGGAAGGGAAGGTCGATGTGTTCATCGCGACTGCAGGCACGGGCGGAACCGTTTCTGGCACGGCCAAGTTCCTCAAGGAAAAGAATCCGAACATCTATGTGATTGCCATCGAGCCGGACGATTCTCCGATGATTTCGAAGGGTGTCGCGGGCCCGCACAAGATCCAGGGCATCGGCGCTAACTTTGTTCCGAAGAATTACGACCCGAAGGTGATTGACGAAGTCTATCTCACCAGCACGGAGAAGGCGGGGAATGCCGCTCGCGCTGCCGCTGCCGAAGAGGGAATCTTCGTCGGGATTTCGTCGGGTGCCGCTCTCGAATGCGCACTCACGGTTGCCAAGCGCCCGGAATTCAAGGG
>JAFXLS010000104.1 GCA_017530965.1 Fibrobacter sp. | reverse complement strand
TGGTCAAATCGGTGGTACAATGGCTCTCGTGCTCGCCCAGAAGAATCTTGGCGACGTGGTCCTTATCGATATTCCGCAGACTCAGGGCATGCCGAAGGGCAAGGCTCTCGACATTATGGAAGGCCGCTCTGTCATCAACTCTTCCGTGGATCTTCAGGGTTCTACCGACTACTCCGCCATCAAGGGCGCAGACGTCGTGATCGTGACCGCCGGCTTCCCGCGTATGCCGGGCATGAGCCGTGACGACCTCCTCGACAAGAACTGCGGCGTCATCAAGACGGTTGCCGAAGCCATCAAGGAAAACGCTCCGGATGCATTCGTCATCGTGATCACTAACCCGCTGGACGCCATGGTCTACAACATGCAGAAGCAGTCCGGACTCCCGGCCAACAAGGTCATCGGTATGGCTGGCGTGCTTGACTCTGCCCGTCTCGCTTGCTTCGTTGCCGACGAACTGGGCGTGTCTGTCGAAGACGTGAAGGCCCTCGTGATGGGCGGCCACGGCGACACCATGGTCTCCATCATGGAATGCGTGTCTGTTGGCGGTATCCCGGTTTCTCAGCTCATGAGCAAGGAAAAGTTCGCCGAACTCGCCAAGCGTACCGCCGGTGCCGGTGGCGAAATCGTGAATCTCCTCGGCCGCGGCTCTGCCTTCTACAGCCCGGCAACTTCTGCCATCCACATGGCCGAAGCCTACCTCCTCGACAAGAAGAGTGTGTTCTCTTGCGCTGCCAAGCTGAACGGCGAATACGGCGTTAGCGGCCTCTACTGCGGTGTGCCGGTTGTCGTTGGTGCAAACGGTGTCGAAAAGATTCTCGAAGTCAAGATGAGCGCCGAAGAAAAGGCCGCCTTCGACAAGTCCGTTGAGGCTTGCAAGAAGAACGCCGAATGGGTCGACGCACATACGTAACCGTTCGCGCCTAATCGCGTAAATAAGAATTTGAAAATTCCTCGGTTTGAACCGGGGGATTTTTGTTGTTAGGTGAAATGTAGACTTTTTATTTACTTAATTTTGAAAAATTTGCAGAAATTAGTTGTGGTATGTTGAAAATGTGGACTTTTAATAAAAATTTTTATTGACTTTTGGAAAAAGAAAAGGTATATTAGGTATATACCGTCAGGGAGTATTATATGTTTATGGGATTTGGTTTTCGTGGTGTTATGGGTATGGCGATGGCGTTGGGGACCACCGCCGCCTTCGCGGCCGATTGGTACGCGAAGGACAATTTGCAGCCGGGTCACGACCCGAGCATGGTGCGGTTTGAGGACGGCTACGCCCTCATGAGCACGAACAACAATCTGCAACTGTGGACTTCGGAAGATGCCTATACCTGGCAAAACCACAAGTCGACCGTGAGCGGCGTTCCGCAGTGGGCCTACACCTACGCGCCCAAGACCGAGGGTATCTGGGCTCCGGACATTTTTTACATGAACGGCGAGTACCGCGTCTACTATTGCGTGTCGGAATTCGGCAAGCGCAATTCGGCTATTGGCTACCAGGCGACGACTTCGATTATGCCGGGAACAACGGGCTACGGCTGGAAGGACCACGGTCACGTTTTCCATACCAAGGACGGGACGGACAAATACAATGCCATCGATGCCGACGTGGTGCGTGACACCGAGGACAATTTCTGGATGGCGTTCGGTTCGTTCGGGCTCGGCATACAGCTGATCAAGCTCGACGCGAAAACAGGCTTGCAGGCAAACGACGACAAGACGGTCTACAACATTGCGCGCCGTACCAGCAGCGCGAGCGGCGGTGCCGAAGAAGGCCCGAGCCTGATTGAGCATGGCGGGCAGTACTTCTTGTTTACGGCATGGGACAAGTGTTGCATGCAGGGGCCGGATATTGAAAAGACCACCTACAAGACGGCTTATGGTCGCGCTGACAAGGTGACGGGCCCGTATGTGGACCGCGCCGGTTACAACATGGCGACGGGCGGTGGCACGATTCTGCTGGAACGCTACGGACGCTACGTGGGGCCGGGCGGCGGCGAGGCTTTTCAGGACCTGAACCGCGTGCGATTTGTGCACCACTACTACGACTTGAACGGAGACAAGTACAATCACATTCATATACGTGATGTTGTCTTCACCGAGGATAACTGGGCTGAGATGGGACAGCCCTTCCTCGGGCGTTATTTGAGTGCCGAAGTTGAGCATGGCGTGCTGACCCGCGCCGTTTCGGGTGACCTCGTGATTTCTTCGAGCAGTACCGCGTCGAATGGGGAATACCTTGCGTACGTGAATACATCGGGAAGCAAGATTCGACTGCCGATGAACATTATGCAGGCGGGCGATTACCTGCTGCGCTACCGCTACGCAAACGGTGGTGATGCTGCCGCGACGCACAAGGTGACAGTGAATGGCAAGTCGCAGACGGTGACGCTCCCGCCGACAGGCTCGTGGGGCACGTTCCCTGAAAAGTCTGTCGTGATGGTTCCTGCGAAGCTTATTCGCGGCGGCAACTTCATTGAACTGGAACCTTCGCCGAACGGCAATTTTGCGGAACTCGACCGCATCGACTTCTTGCGCATTATCCGCGATACGATTCCCGCGAACGGCTTTGACAACGGCATCCGCGTGCGCCTCACGAAGGACGACGAGTTCGCCATCAAGGACGGTGGCTACGCGATTTTCGAGAACGTGGTGCTTGATTCGCTCAAGGATATCGGCGACGTTTTCCTTCAGGTGAAAAACGCTTATTCGGGTAAGATCGTGATTCGCGACGGCAAGAAGGACGGGACCGCGCTCTTCACATGCGACCTGTCAAATAGTTCTCTCGTTGGTGGCGGCTGGTCTGTGGCGAAATGCTCGGGTGACATGGGTCTGCGTGGCATCAAGGACCTGTACCTGACGGCATCGGGAATTTCCGGCGAGGCAATTCTCGGGAACCTCATCTTTGAGCCGATGCGGGTTGTCTGCAACCAAGAACCGTGTGGCGACCCGATTTCCAGTTCCAGCGAGGTTGCTCCGGGAAGTTCCAGCAGCGGAACGACCGCGATTGCCCCGCGTGCTGTTCGTCATGATTCTCAAACTCGCAAGGCCTACCGTGACCTGAAGGGCCGCGCCTTCGACAAACAAATCCGTTATAGGGTGATGTTTTAGTTACGTGTCATCCTGAGCCCCGGAACTAGTCCGGGGTAAACTCAGTCGAAGGATCTCCCTTAAAGAAGGTTGTTATGCGTAAAATTTCTTCAATCGCATTGTTTCTAGCTGCGGCCTGTTTCGCGGCGAATCCGCTCACGACTGATTTTTATTCGGCGGATGCGGCGGCGCTCGTGTATCACGATAGCCTGTTCATTTTCGCGGGGCACGATGAGCAGGGCCCACAGGGCAATAACAACAAGGCGTTCATCATGAACGACTGGCACGTGATGGTGACCGACGACATGGAAAACTATCACGACTACGGTGCGGTGCTGAGTGTCAAGACTTTTAAGTGGGCGAACGCGAGTGCGTTTGCGGGGCATTGCGAATACCGTAATGGCAAGTTCTACTGGTATGTGGCGGTACACCATGCGACTATCAAGCAGGACGAGGGCTTTGCGATTGGCGTCGCGGTGGCGGACCATCCGTCGGGACCGTGGACGGATGCGCTCGGGCATGCGCTAGTGACCGACAACACGCAGAATGATGTGGCGCTGAATATTGACCCCGCAATTTTCTACGACGGCGATGATATCTGGATGTATTGGGGCTCGTGGAATGCGGGCCGCCGCGTGAAACTCAGGGAGAACATGATTGAACTCGCGAGTACTCCCGAAGACATCAAGATCAAGGACTTTTTCGAGGCCCCGTGGATGCACAAGTACCGCGGCAATTACTACTTAAGTTACGCCTCGGGTTATCCCTCGACGACGAACTACTCGATGGCATCGAGCTTGAATGGCCCCTGGACGCAGAAGGGTGTCATCAACGACAAACTCGACAATTCCGAGACGAACCACCAGGCGATTTTCAAGTATCTCGGGCACTGGTACTTTATGTATCACGGCGCGAACTCTCCGGGCGGCTGGACTTACCGCCGTTCCGTGAATATCGATTACCTGTATTACGACGAGGACGCGAATATCCAGAAAATCAAGCGCACCACGACGGGTGTAGACAAGGTGAACAATGCCCCGCTCGCCGAAGGGGGCTACCGCCTGATGGTGACGCATAGCAACATGGCGCTCGAGGACGAGAACGGCATCGTGGTGCAGCGCCCGACGGAAGAGACTTCCGATGCGCAACTTTGGGTGATTGCGAAGGGCGATTCCGCACGCCATTACACGCTCAAGAACTTTGCGACTGGCCGCTACTACTGCCCGCCCAAGGCCTTGCTCGATACCGTCAAGACTTCCGAGACGGCTTGCGATATCCGCATCGAGAATGCTTCCGTGAACAAGGGCTACTACGTCTACGGCGATTACGACAGCGATTTTGTGGGTGATGTGCTGAACATCTCGAAGGATGCGGGAATGCCCGTGATTACGTGGGTCCGCACCGGGACCGATAACCAGAAGTTCCAATTCAAGGCGGCGAAGTTGCCGGAACCTGTCGTGGAATCCTCAAGTTCTTCGGAAACTGCGCCGGGCTCAAGTTCTTCGGGTACGACCGCGATTGGGCCGCGCGCAGTCCGCCCTGACAATACGATGGTGCCCGCCCGCAAGGCCTACCGCGACCTCAAGGGCCGCCACTACGAAAAGCAAATCCGCTACAGGGTGATGTTCTAGTTCTGCTAGAAAATGTTTGCTTGCAAGGTGAAACTTTTTAGTGTATTTTTGGTTTGTGGTGTGTGGGTAAAGCGAGGAAAAATGAATTTCGGGATTGGCAAGGCGTCTGTCGTAACGACTGCGGCAATACTTACTTTAGCTTGTTCGGCTTTTGCGGCCGATTGGTACGCGAAGGAGACGCGCTGGGCGGGGCATGACCCGGACATCATCCGTTACGAGGATGGCTATGCGCTCGCCACGACGGACAACCACATGCTCATGCAGTTTTCCGAGGACGCACTGAACTGGAAGAACGGCGAGCCCGCCATGCCGAAGTTTTCTCAGTGGCTTTACGACTACGCCCCGAACATGATCGACATCTGGGCGCCGGACATTCATTACATTGGCGGGGAATACCGCATGTATTATTGCGGCTCCGAGATGGGCATCCGCTCGTCGGGCATGGGGTTCATGTCGAGCAAGGAAATCGACCCGACAAAGCCCGGCTACGGCTGGACGGACCAGGGCGAAGTGATTCACACGGTCAAGAGCGATGCCTACAACGCGATTGACGCGGCTGTGCTGAAGGACCTGAATGGCAAGGTCTGGATGGCGTTCGGTTCGTGGGGCACGGGCATCCACATTCTGGAACTGAACGAAGAAACAGGCAAAGTGAAAAACGGCGCGAAGATGATCAACATCGCGAACCGCGGCGGCTCGGGTATCGAGGGCGCAAGCCTCATCGAGCACGACGGTTACTACTACCTGTTCACGGCGTGGGATAACTGCTGCAAGAAGGGCGCAGACCTCGAGAACAATTCCTACAAGACGACGGTCGGGCGTTCCAACCGCATTGACGGTGGGTACGTGGACCGCAGCGGCAAGGCGCTCCTGAATGGCGGTGGCACGATTCTGCTGAGCCGTTACGGGCGCTACTACGGGCCTGCGGGCGGCGAGGCGTTCCAGGACGTGAACCGCCAGCGTTTTGTGAACCATTACTACGACAAGAACGACGGCGGAAATTCTTACATCCAGGTCCGCGATATCGTTTATACCGACGACGGCTGGCCGGAACTGGGGCAACCGTTCCTCGGGCGTTATTTGAGCGCCGAGGCGGAACATGGCGCCTTGACGCATGTGGATATTTCGAGCAGTTCCGATGCATCGAACGGCGAATTCTGCGCCTACATCAACTACGAAGACAGCAAGATTCGCTTGCCGATGATTATCCCGCAGGCGGGCGACTACCTGATCCGCTACCGCTACGACAACGATTGGACCGAAGACGGCGCGAACGGAAGTTCGCACTTCGTGAGCATCAACGGCAAGAACCAGGAAGTGCAACTGCCGCTGACGGGCGCGTGGAGCGCATTCCCCGAGAAGTCGGTGGTGTACATTCCCGCAAAACTCAAGCGCGGTTCGAACTTCATCGAGATTACGAAGGGCAAGCATTATGCGGAATTGGACAGGCTCGACTTCTTGCGCATTATCCGCGACACGATTCCCGCGAACGGCTTTGACAACGGCATCCGCGTGCGTTTAACGGATAAGGACGAATTTGCCATCAAGGACGGCGGCTATGCGATTTTCGAGAACGTGATAACCGATTCCATCGTGGGCCCGGGTGTGCTTGTGCAGGTGAAGAAAGGCGCCGGCGGCACGCTGAACATCCGCAAGGATAGCAAGAAGGGTGACGTGATTTCGAAATGCGAGTTGCCCTCGGCGGGCGATGCGAGCAAGTGGATTGATGTGCGCTGCTCCAACCTGCCGGAACTCAAGGGCGTGCAGGACTTCTACCTGACCGCAGAAGGCCTTGGCGGCGAAACGCTCCTTGGCAACATCAAGTTTGACGAAGGCGTGAAGGACACGACAACTGCAATCCGCCGTTTTGGCGGTCGCGACGAGCGGGCAATCCGTGCGGGAGACGTGCGCGGCCAGAATAAAAAATACCGCGACCTGAAAGGCCGTCGCTTCGACAAGCAGATTCCGTACCGGGTGATGTTCTAAAGACTCTTGCTGATGGTCCCCCCAAAGGGGGCCTTTTGTTGTACAAGAAAAAGGAACTCTTGGCGAGTTCCTTTTTACTTTATGGAGGTGAGGGGAGTCGAACCCCTGTCCAAAATCACGTCCATGCACGTTCCTACAAGCTTTCCCTTCGAATTTAAGATCTCGTCTGATCTACGCCCAAGAAGGTCGGCGCGGACTTTGACCAGCCTAGTAAATCTCGGACACACTCCCTAGGCATGGATGCATCCTATCCCATATTGCGTCCGGACTTTCACCCCGATGGGAGCGGAATGAGGCCCGGCGTTGCCGTTAATTAGGCAGCGAGTGCGTAGTTTTCGTCAGCACTTATTTTTTTTCAGACTTTTTTACGAGTGCCCTCGTCTGAGACCTCGGCTTGCAACTAACACTTCGGTAACCCTGTCGAAACCAAAGCACCCCCAAGGTGAGAGCCGCGACAAAATGCTTGCATTTTGGCATGGCCGAACCGCGGGTGATTCTACCGAAGGTAGAATCACCCCCAATAGGGATTATTAGTTGACTCAAATATACAAAAACATTGCCAATTCTCAAAGATTTCTCAAAGCCGTTTACGCTAAAATAGCCGGAATTTCTATCTTTTCTTTACAAATTAAGGGTGGAATTGCATAGAAATTTAATGCAATTCCAAATATACACGAGGATGACATGAGAGTTTTTCAAAAGACTATTAGTCTTTTTGTGTTTGCGTGTGCAAGCTTCTTGATTTCTGCCTGTGGTGATTCTGGCAGTTCTAGTTCCGATGATTCTGAAGATGACGAACTTCCTGCGCAAAATATTGATGTCGACCGTAAGGTTTCTGATGCCGCCTATTACAAGGATCGGTTCTACAATTCCAGTACGGGGGCTTACGTAAATACGATTCAGTTCGGTATGTATATCTGGCTCGAAGAGAATTCTTCCGAAACGACCACTTATTCCGGCAGTTCCGTGTGCTACGACAATGTGCCTGAGAATTGTTACATCTATGGCCGCTTGTACAGTCCAGGGGCTTATAAATGCCCGAGCGGTTTTACGATTCCTACGAAGGACGATTGGTCCAAAACCATGAGTTACCTGGATCAGAACGCTAAAATGAATGGCGTCTTTGGATTCTCGAAGGGTGGTTATTGTTACGAGAGACAGGGGGATGTTTCTTGCTCTGGAATTGGTAATACGGGCTACTACTTGGCGAAGGATAGCGCAGTTGCCGAGGTTAATGGACATTCCGTTTCTTTTACTGCTTCTAGTGACAATGGCTTTTACCAACTCCGTTGTGTGAAGTACACCTATATTGTTGCAACGGAAACGGATTTGCCCCATTGCGATACGACCAACCAATATGGCATGAGTCTTTACTATGTCATGAACAAGAAGAGTAACTTCCGCTGTATTGGTACGCGCTGGGTTGATGATTTCTCGGACAACTGTGGCCATGTAGATGACGACATGTTCGGCGTCTACAATGATTCCATGTACATCTGCAAGGGTAATAGGTGGTTGTTGGCCGATATTAGTGATTCCAAGGATTCCTGTACCGAAACCAAGGAAGGGACTACGTTCCTGTTCAACGGCAAGTATTATGCTTGCGAAAAAGAACGCTGGCGTGAGTTTACCAAGGTCGAAACCTATCTCGGATATTGCAACGAGAAAAAACGCGGTACGCTGGATTCTGTTCCTACGGTATACAAGGTCTTCAGTTATGAAGAAGGCGGCGATACCCGCAAGACGGTCTATTCGCGCTATGTTTGCGATTCCCAGGGGTGGCGTGAAGCGGGTCTGTCTGACTTCTTCGGCAAATGCGATTCTTCCAAGGTGGGTAAAACTGCTGCTTATGAGGGTGTTGACTACGTATGCCGCGACATGAAGTGGGATGGATTAACGGAAGATGAACTGATAATGGGTGCGTGCACTTCTAAAAATCAGGGCCAGTTCGATTCTTCTGAAGCCAATCTTCTGTACATCTGCGATAGTAACGAATGGCGTAAGGCGACCAAGGAAGACTACTTGGGAGAATGTACTACCAAACGCGAAGGTGAAATTCTCGTTTTCGATTCCATCTACTATATCTGTGAAGATGAATATTGGGACAAACTCGACGGAATGGGCTCACTTCTTGGGTTGTGTAATGAAAAGCGTCAGGGCGAGGTGGATACGGTTGCTTTGCCTTACGAAAAAAATGTTAAAGAGGTTTACATCTGCGATAGTAGCTGGTGGCGTGTGCTTTCTGCCAAAGATGTGGATGGCGAATGTACGAATGAAAAACTAAATAAAGTGATTCAGGTCGGTTTCAAGAAATGGTATTGCTATCATGATGTTTGGTATAAGATGGATGAGGTGGAAGAGGCTCATGGATTGTGCCTCCAAGAGGACTATGGAAAAGAAGTTGCTTTGTATGGCAACCATTATGTCTGTCAAAGAGAGGGTTGGAGAGAGCTGACGAAAGTGGAGCGTACGTTAGGTGTTTGTACCGACTCTATCGAAGGCAAGGTCGAAGTGATTGGCGATTCTACCTACAAGTGTCAATCTTTCGAATGGGTTCGTAAATCCAGCCGTGAAATTTTGGGCGATTGTGATAAATCGGTTTATGGCAAGACGGGCTCTTATTCCGGTGTGACGTATGTTTGCCGCGTGGATGGCTGGAGCGTTGCTAACGCCCTGGACGAAGCCCTCGGTATCTGTTCGCCCCTGAATGCCGGCGTAATTAAGCAGAAAGGTTCATCGGATTATCGATGCGAAGAAGATGGCTGGACCTTGGTCGATGCGAATATTGCCAGTTTGGGTGAATGTACCAGCGATACGGTGATCATGAAAAAAGTCGGAGGCACCTACTACTATTGCAAGGACCATGAATGGAATGTTGCCGAATCTATTGATCAGGTGTACGGCAAATGCAATGATAAACGCAAAGCGATGGTTACGTATAAAGATACGTTATACTATTGCAATGACTACGCGTTTAGCGGTGATGGTTGGATGCTTTACGAAGATGTCGATATGTCTCAAGGATATTGTGGTGTGTCAAACGACACCTTGACTTTTAAGGGAATTCGTTACATGTGTAAGAGCAGTCGGTGGAGTGAGGCCTCTATTCGTGAATATATGGGAACTTGTACTTCCGCTCGCGAAGGCCATGTCATGTATAATGGAATTGATTCCAGTGTTTGCACCGAAGGAAAATGGGTTGCAAAACCCTTCAAAACTATGACGGATCCTAGAGATTCGAAAAAATATGAGATTGTCGACATTGACGGCGTGACTTGGATGGCGCAGAATTTGAATTATAACGATGCTTCGGATTCTACGGAATGTGTGGATGAAGATGAAATAAATTGCGGAGAAAAAGGCCGCCTTTACAGCTTTACTTCGGCTAAAAAAGTCTGCCCGACGGGGTGGCACCTCCCCGATTCTTCGGAATGGAATGGCATGGTTGCATATGTCGATACGCTTTATCGCTATGCGGGTTCAAGTCCATTCTGGCTTGTAAGTAATAATTATTTGGGATTAGAAATGATGTCGACTGGATTGAAAATCGCATACTTGCGAAATGGCTTTGATGCGGCGGAAATGCGGTATAGAGTGAGTGATGGTGCTTATTACTGGTCTGCGGAAGCTGGCGTAAAGTCTTTTGGATACCAATATGAAGACAACCAGACTACTTCGGGACAGATTCAAAATGAAAAGGCCATTGGTGTCGCGGTCCGTTGCGTAAAGAATTAGGGTAGGGGGAAGACTATGAGATTTTTCGAAAAAATGAATCGTGCAAATTTATTTGCCTTGGTAATAGCCTTGTTCTGCGGGGTTTTCTACGCTTGTAGCTCAACTTCAAGTTCTTCGAGTGATGCGGACGAAGAAGATGTTCTTAAGAACAACGGTGGAACGGATTCCCTGAGCAAGGCGGATAGTCTTAAGCTGGATCGCTTTAATGTGGCGGCCGAAGGGGAAGTCCTTGCCAAGGATGGACAAAAGTATAAGACGCTTACGGTGGGTTCTGTTACCTGGATGGTGGAAAACATGAACTCCGAAGAACCGCTGCTTGCCAAGAGCACTTGCTACGATTACGTCGAAAGCTGCGATTCTGATGGCCGATTCTATATGGAAAACAATTACAGCGATGCTGAAAAAGTTTGCCCGGAAGGATTTACTCTGCCTTCTATTGCCGCTTGGAAGGACCTGATTGCGCAAGGGGTTGATTTCAACTTGGAACTGGCCGGTATATGCGACAAGAACGATACGCTGGAATGTCACGACAATAAAAAGTTGGCCAGGTATCTTGCCTACGGTGGTGAGGCCATCGTCCTCCAGAAAGATGCCAAGGGCAAGATTTCGTATGAAATCCAGAGTGTTTCGACATACGGTTTTTATTCTTTGCGCTGTGTCAAGAATCGCTCGATTGTGACCAAGCTGACAGACCTTCCCCTATGTGACGCCTCTAATGGCAATGTCCCGATTACGATGGTGGTAGACAGTTTGGCTTATTATGAATGTTCCGCTTCAGACGAAAAATGGCTTGTTTCGGATAGCAAGGCTTGTCAGGAATCTGAAAGGATGGACTTCTTCTTGTCTGGCGACCGGCTGTATGTCTGCGATGATCGTTGGCGTCTGGCGACCGTTTCGGATGTGAATGTCACCTGTTCCGGAGACAATCTGGAACAGGAGTATCTGCTGAATGACAAGCGTAATGCCTGTACCAAAGAAGGCTGGATTGTATTGGAATATCCGGCTTCAGAACTGGGGTACTGTGGCTCAAAGCAGCAAGGTATTATCGCGACAACTTCTAACGGGATGACATATGGCTGCACAAAGAATGGATGGAAGGAGCCCTTGATAACGGATGTTTATGGAGAATGTGACGAAACGAATCGCTTCAAGGTTGTAGAATTCCAGAAAAAATCCTATTTCTGCGATAAAGGCGGAGACTGGAGAGTGCCTTCCGCGCTTGAATCTTCGATAGGTTTTTGTACCGATAGCCTAGAGGGGGCCTTGAAAACAGAAGTTTATAACCTGTACAAGTGCGAATCTGGTGAATGGTATATTGCCGATCCCCTTGAGTATCTTGACCCTTGTAATGTCTCGAAGGCGGGAGACACTACCTTGGTGTCGACTTCCAAGTTCCTGTGTACAGGAATGGGCTGGATTTCGGGAACGGGCCTCGAAGACGCTCACGGTTTCTGTCTTGGTGCAAAGAACAATTCCGTGGTGGAATATTCAGGCGGTTATTACAAGTGCATTGCTGAGGAATATCGATGGAACGAGGAAAATTTTAAAGATTACGCGCCTCCTTGCGATTCTACCTCGGTAGGTGAAAAAATCACGGTCGGCGGTGTCGAATATACATGCAGTCTGGATCATGGTGGCTGGTATGTTCCTTTCGTTATTCCGCCGATACCCATCTATCCTACGACGTATCCTTCTGGCTATTAATCTTTTGCTATCTTTGCGGGCGTGGTAGAATCCCTTTCAGAATTTCTTACTTTTGCCCGCTCGGAAACTCTTTCCCTCTTCAGCAAGGCTGAAGGGGGCGCTATTCATATAAACGGAGCTACGGTGCCGTTGGCTTCTATGATGGTTGCGGCGCGGTTCCTTAAAAAGCCGGCGCCGATTCTGGTGGTGGCGAAGGACTACAAAAGCGCCGAGAACTGGGTCGAAAATTTGGAAGGGCTTTTAGGCGAAGAATTTGTCCGATTTTTCCCGTCGATTGGCTTGAAACCTTACGAAAAGAAGGTGCCTTTCGAAGGGGTTGTCGAAGAACGCCTCAAGTTTTTCCGCGATGTAGAAAGCGAAAACCCGTTTATTACGGTATGTCCGCTGGATTCCTTCTTGATGCGGCTTCCGGCTCCGCATACGGTGATGAAGGATTGCCTGGAACTCAAGGTGGGTGGCGTTGCTGAACCTTCGTCGCTGCGCCCCTGGTTCCTGGACCACGGCTTTGTGGAACAGCCCGTGGTTTCGGGCGTGGGGGAATTCTCCATTCGCGGCTGCATTGTCGACGTAAACTGTCTTCTGTACCCGCACCCAATCCGTATAGAATTCTTTGGCGACGAGATTGAATCTATCCGCAGTTTCGACATTTTCTCGCAGCGTTCCGTAGAGACCATGAAATCGGTGAAACTTTTCCCGATGGGCGAATTTACCGTCAAGGAACACGAGGCTGCTTGTTACAATGGCGACCTTTCGGGGCTCTGGTGGCATCGTGGGCGTTACCAGACGCTGGATTACAGCCTGTTGGATTATTTGCCAAAAGCGTCCTTGGTTTTCGAAGAATTGTCCCTCTTGTCGGAAAATGCTTCCAAGTATTATGTGAACTGCGAGAATACCTTCCGCGAAGTTCGCCAAGTAGATTCCGAGGCGGTGGATCCGGCCCATACCTGGTTCAAGATGGGGGAGCTTTCCCGCCAGTTTGTGGGCCGCACCTCCATGGATGTTTCCCGTGTACAACTCAACGACGGCAATAGCCACGAACTGAATTGCAAACCGCAGGATTTCTCGTCCAACGGCACCGATGCCGTGGCCAAGGAAATCGAAGAATTTGCGGCCCGTGGCGGAACCGTTTATGTGGTGGCCCCCAATGCGGGTGCCCTGAACCGTATCAAGCAAATGCTTGAGGGGTTGCCTGTAGAAGACTACATTGTCGGCAACATGTCCGAAGGTTTCTGGCTCGAAGACGATGGAATCGCCTTCCTCACCGAAACGCGCATTTTTAATCGCCATTCGAACAAGACCCGTAAACGCAAAATTGCGGGATCCGTTTCCAGTGCCCTCATGATTGAGTCGCTGAACCGCGGCGATTATGTTTCTCACGAGGACCATGGCGTGGGCAAGTATTTGGGGCTTGTGCGTGTGAATGTAAACGGCGGCATGGTGGACTGTGCCCTGTTGGAATATGCGGGTGGTGACAAGCTCAAGTTCCCCGTGGCGGATTTGCAAAAGATTGAACGCTTGGATATCCAGGAAAACGCTCCTAAATTGGATCGTTTGGGCGGCAAGGCCTGGGAAAATCTCAAGGAACGGGTCAAGAAAAAGGTTATCCAGATTGCCCGGGAATTGGTGGAACTCTACGCCAAGCGCGAATTGGTTGACGGCTTTGACTTCCCGCCCGATGGCAAGTTGCAGAAAGAATTTGAAGATGCTTTTGAATACGACCCGACTCCCGATCAGGTGAAGGCTACCGAAGATATCAAGCGCGATATGGAATCGCGCCGCCCGATGGACCGCCTGATTTGTGGCGATGTGGGCTTTGGAAAGACAGAAGTTGCCATGCGTGCGGCTTTCAAGTGTGTGGTCAGCAAAAAGCAGGTGGTGATGCTGGTGCCCACAACGATTCTCGCTGCCCAGCACTACGAGAATTTTATGGACCGTTTTGCGGGCTTTGGCGTAAACATTGCGCTGGTGAACCGCTATAAGAGTCCTAAAGAGAAGAAGGAAATATTCAAACAGGTTTCCGAAGGCAAGGTGGATATCTTGATTGGAACCCATAGCTTGCTTTCCGAGAAAAACCAATTCAAGGATTTGGGCCTTTTAATTATCGACGAAGAACAAAAATTCGGCGTGAAGCAGAAAGAAAAGCTTCGCGAGCTTCGTCTAGCCGTAGATACCTTGAGCATGAGTGCGACACCGATTCCTCGTTCCCTGCACTTGAGCATGACGGGTGTCCGCGATATTTCGTTGATCAATACGCCTCCCATGAACCGTTTGCCTGTCGAAACTACGCTCATGAAGCGAGACGATATGGTAATTAAGCGGGCTATCGAAGACGAATTGGCTCGTGGGGGTCAGGTATTTATCGTAAATGACCGTGTCCAGAGTATTTATACCCTTGCCGACGAAATCCAGGAAATGGTGCCCGATGCCACCGTGGGCATTGCCCATGGGCAAATGAATGACCGGGACCTGGAAAATGCCATGGACGCTTTCATTTCGCGCAAGTTCGACATTCTGGTAAGTACCAGCATTATCGAATCGGGCTTGGACGTTCCCAACGCCAATACGATTATCATTATTAACGCTCACCATTTTGGCATTAGCCAGCTTTACCAGATGCGCGGCCGCGTGGGCCGAAGCAGCGTGCTGGCCAAGGCTTTGCTTGTGATTCCTGCCCAGAATGAAATTTCTACGGAATCCATGCGTCGCCTCAAGGCTCTGGAGCAGTTTACGGATCTAGGTAGCGGTTACCAGCTGGCCATGCGTGACTTGGAAATCCGCGGTGCGGGTAACTTGCTGGGTCAGGAACAGCACGGCTTTATTGCCGAAGTGGGCTTTGAAACTTATGTGCGTTTGGTCCGCGAAGCGGTGGATCAGTTGCGTGGCGGTACCGCCGAAAAGCCTATTCAGACACGCGTGGAAATAGGCGTGGACGCTTACCTGCCCGAAGATTATATTCAGGATGGTCTCACACGAATTTCGATGTACCAGAGGATTTCTCGCGTAAGCCACACCGACGAAATTGCGGGGCTTGCCCAGGAGCTGGCGGATCGATTCGGGCCCGTGCCCGAAGCCGCCAAGATGTTGCTGCTGGTAACCGAAATCGGTCTCTTGGCGGGGCGGCTGCGAATTCAAGGCTTGGTGCAGCGGAAGGGTATGCTGGCGGCCACCTTCGCCGAATTCCCGCCGCCCGATCCGCGCATCATCAGCGAAATGTATGCCAATACCCAATTCCCCATGCGAATTATGGGCGGCTCGCCGTTGCAAGTCGTCATTGAACTCGGTAAGGGGAACGCCGTAGAATTGGCCGAAAAGGCTCTCAAGGAATTCAGGGCTTTTGCTGTGATTAAAGCAGATTCCGTGGTGACGGTTTCACACTAGATTTTTCCGCCAGGAACTCTAGTGGCTCACCAGTTGCTCTGTTTCTTTTAGTTGCTCCACAAGGGCGTCAACGATTTTTTCGACGGATTCATTCTTGAGAAGATTTGCCGTGCAGAAGGTTTCGTCGGCATCGGTCTCGAAACGAATCTGTTCCGCAGGAATTTGCGGAATGGCTGCAAGTGTGGATTTCTTATGAAATGAATCGAGGTGCAACGAGAAAATCGGATTCAGGGCTTGGGCCGCGTTGACGATTGATATGTCGCCACCAAAACGGTGGAACGTGACATGAATTTTCGGGGCTCTTTGACGAGACTTGATATTCGATTTTTTTCCTGGATAACCGCAGTCTTCCAGAACTTTGATAATGCGCCCGTAGTCGCCAACGCAGTGAATATGCAGGTCTCGATGCATGTTGCGTGCGAGTTCCACCTGTCTTCTAAAAACTTGTTCTTGAAGGCCACCTTCGGCGTAACCGTCATAGCGTTTGTCTAGACCGCATTCGCCCACATTGGCGTCGGGGTAGTTGTCCAAAAGCGATTCCAGACGTTCCCAGTCGGCTTCGGTGACGTCACCGGCGACTGTGGGGTGAATGCCGTAGCTGCGGGTAGAACCTTCAAAAAGGGGAGCTTCCATCTTCTGCAAGATTTCCCATTCCCAGGGCTCGCAAGCGATGGCATTAAAGCTTAAACCCCTCTTGAGAAGGGCCCGAGCAAGCAAAGTTGGCTGGGGTAGCCGTGCCAAATGAAGATGAAAGTCAAACATATACTTAATATACTCCCAAAAAGGCTTTTTTTATTCAATTAAATAAAAAAAGTTCTTGTTTTTTTGTTAGAAAAAGCCTAATTTATGGGTATTAGTTACCCCTGCATTAAAAAGGAGTTTTTTATGCGCGATCTTTTGGAAAAAGCCTTAAATAAGGGTTTAGGTGTTTCTTTTACAGTTGAAGGCGGTTTTGCGGTTATCCGTATTACGAAAGGTGCCGATGTGGTTGCGTCTTGTAGCCTTGGTTCGGCTGATTTCCGCACCAGTGTTGAAGATTCCTTGCAGTCTCTTTTGCTTGACCTGGAACGCAAAGGCTTGTAATATTCCAAGTTGAAATAAGAACAAAAATCCCGCGGAAATTTCCGCGGGATTTTTGTTGTTTTATAAATTAGCCAGCTCGGTCATTTTGTGAGCAATAAACGCCTCGTATTAACGAGGCGTGTTTGCGAGAGAGCTGGCTTCAGAGTAAGGATTCTGTTGAGTTTAGCCAGCTCGGTCTGTTAGTTAATGCGGCCAACCAAGTTACCCGAAATCATGTAGTCCTTGGTGCAGCCGTAGCTGTGGAAACCTGCGGACAGGCTGAAGCGGCTGGTGAAAGCCTTTTCCAGGTAGAGGGCTCCCAGAACGTCCTTCACGTGCTTGGGATCCTTGATGCCGTAGAAATCCTTGTGGTCGTGACGGTTGCCGACGTATTCAGCTTCGAGAAGAATACGGTCCACCACCGGTGTGTAGATGGCAAAGCCACCGGTTACCGGAATCACCAGGTCGTCAGACATGTCCATGAGGGCTGCTTCGGCAAAGATGTCGACGATGTTGGAGATGATGGGCAAGTTAGCCTTCATAGAAGCATTGTGCTTGATGTCGGCCTCGCTGTCGTAAACCACATCGAACACGTTGCTACGATAAGCGAGCTGAATCTTCAGGGCAGAGATGCCTGCGAGGTTGTGGAAGTTGAATGCGGCACGGATGTCGCCCTTGTCCAGGTTTTCAGACTTGCTGATCAAGGACACGAAAGCGGACATGTTGTCAGACGGTGTGAAACCGAACATCAACTGGTTTTCGGAAGGCTGGGTAGAAAGGAATCCGGCCAGGTAACCGTCGATGTAGCCACCGAAGTAGTCACCGCTCTTGTCGGTGTTGTCCCAACGACCGACCTTGAAGGTGAACAAATCAGTTTCCTGCATGGCCCATGCTTCGTCCAGAGAGAAGTAGTCGTCAGCATACTGACGGGTGCCTTCGCGGAGCTGTTCCTTCTTGACCTTCTTGTCGATGTTGTCATCGGTGGACTTCAGGTCGCCCGGGTAGAAGGCAACGCCAATCTTGCCCTTGAAGTCTTCGGTTTCGGCGAGCACTGCGAAGTTGGCTTCGCCATTCCAGGTTTCGAGGTTGTCGCGCATGACGTCTTCTTCGCTGTTCCAAAGAACCTTGCCGGCTTCGAGTTCGAAGTCAGCGTTAATGTCGAAGTTGATCTGGTTAACCGTCATCACGGCGTTCTGGATCATTTTTTTCTTTTTGCGCTTTTTCTTCTTGGCGGGCTTCTGTTCCGGTTCGGCGGCAGCGACTTCGGCTGCCGGAGCGGCTTCTTCAGCCTTGGCAACTTCTTCCTTCGGCTGTTCGGCAGCGGCTTCTGCAGGGGCTGCTTCTGCAGGCTGTTCAGTCTTCACTTCGGCTGCGGGAGCAGCTTCAGCAGTTTTTGCTTCTGCGGCCGGTGCAGCTGCGGGGGCAGGAGCCGGTTCGGCCTTTGCTTCTTCCTTAGCTTCTGCGGCGGGCTTGGCTTCTTCCTTAGCTTCTGCTTTAGCAGGAGCGGCGGCTTCGGCCTTGGCTTCTGCAGCGGGCTTGGCTTCAGCCTTAGCTTCGGTCTTGGCAGGAGCGGCGGCAGGTGCAGCTGCGGGTTCTGCAGCAGGGGCCTTTGCTGCCGGAGCGGCAAATACGGCTGCTGCCATAATGCAAGAGGCTATAAACATTTTCTTCATAAAAGGAACTCCTTTATATATTCCACATCACAAATTTTAGAAAAATATTCTTTCTGTCATTATTTTTACATTCGCTTTTCATATAAAAAGTTAACTTTACTCCCACAAAGAGGTTTTGTTTTGAAAAAAATCCAATTTTTTACGTTTTTGATTTCGCTCTGTTGCTCACTTTCGTTTGCTCAGGAAACTTTATCCGTTTATAAGAAAACCGCTAGAGGTATCGACGAAAATACACCTGCAGGTTCCCTAGTATTTACTGACCAGATTCGTGAATTGCCACTCCCCATGGATTCCGTCAAGAAAGTGGTCGTTGTTAAAGAAACTGTGGAAGTCAAGGACCGCAAGGGCAACGTAAAAAAAGACAAGAAGGGGAGACCCAAGACCAAGGTGAAAAAACGCCGTGTTGTCACCTGGGAAAAGGTGGAACCCAAGGAACCCCCGCGTTTTGTGCCGATTCAGTGTAAGTATGGCGAAGTGTGGGTCCGTCGTGCCGACCTAGCCCGTTTCCAGCAGGCATCCATGGACTTGAGTGGTGAATATGCTTCTAGCACCGGTAGTGTGATCCTCAAAAAGTCCCCCACCAATCCCCGCTATTTCTCTTTTGTCATCCAGAATGGTCCCTTTGGCAATCGCGCCGAATTGGAAGCCAGCAACCTGGAACTTCGCGAAGCTAACGGACATGCCCGCCTGACTTATACCGAAGATGGCTGTACGGTAGATATTGCCGTGGCAGACCGCAAGGTGAGGGTCGCACAGCGTGGATGTGCCGAATACAATGCCGGCCAGTACAAGCTCGAAGGCGAATATAACATGTACAAGGGTAACCGTCGCGTCGTAGAAACCTTCAATATGCCCGAGCAGAGCTTCAAGTACAAGAAGTACCTGTGGTGCGGCAGTGGTTTCGACAGCTGCGAAAAAGTTAAGGACGATAATGGAACCGTGACCATCACCTGGAGTAAGGACGGCAATGGTTTCATTGAACGTGCTGCTGGCGAAGATTCCCACGTATATAGACCTTTCGAACATGTGATTCCCCATAAGCGCGACTTCTTTAACGGCGAAAAGCCTATTGCCATCAAGACCAAGCGTACCGACATGGCGGGCGAGTGGATGATCTGGTACTTCTATCCCCAGGCTCAGCGCTTCAAGATGGTTCGTGCCGGTATGCGCGAAGATATCGCCTACATGGAAATCTATGAATAAGGCGCTTGAAAAATCAAGAGTCCTCTTTTTGGATACTGGCGCCGTGGTGCGTCTTTTGCAGATGCACCCGGATTATTACCCCGTGGTGTCGTCGGTGCTTGATTTTGCCTACGAAAATAATTTGACTCTCCTGGTTTCAAATATTACTTTGTTTGAACTTTCGAAGAAGGCCTTTGCCGCTGGTGAAGGTCTCCTTTCTCGTCAGTATCGCGAGTTCTTTGAACATTCCCGCAATGTGAAAGCCTGCGAGGTAACTGGCGAAATTGCCGTCAAGGCGGCCGAATTTGCCGGAACCCACAAGCTGAATAATGAAGAATCCTTGCGGCTTGCCACGGCCTATGTCTGTGGCGCAGACTGCATTCTGACAGACTGTGCGTCTTTCCGCGACATGACGGACATCCCGGTTGTTCTACTCAATGAAGTAGAATAGAGCGATGTGAAATGTGGGATGTGTAATTAATCATCTCACACCTCACATTACACATTTCACATTATATCTGCGGTATTACTTGGTTGCCTTCAAAGGCGTTCTTGTAATGTACGAACTGCAAGGGTTTCTGGTAAACTCTAGCGGTCAGCACGTCGAATCGGCAGGGGGTATAAAAGCCCTTTGGGGCTTTGTCCTTTTGAGTGCTTAAGAAATGACAGGCGGTCTTCCAGATTTTTCGCTGTTTTAAGGTGTTTACGCGGGTGGCTGGATTCCCTTGCTGGTTATTCCAAACGGACTTGACTTCTACAAAAACGAGAGTCTCTCCTTCTTGCGCCACGATGTCCAATTCTCCGCCCTGGTAGGCGTAATTGCGTGCCACGATCCTATATCCCTGGCGGCTCAAGTATGCTGAAGCCTGGGTTTCAATAAAGTTGCCTTTGGGACGGTTGGTTGCTTTAGATGCGTTTTTAAACATAGAGTTCCTTTTCTGAGAGTGTCTCTATGTATAATACGCCGTTTTTTGAAAAAGCGGGGATTTAGGGAAGTTCCATTCCCAGCAGGCGGATTTCCGAAATGGCGAAATCTTCGTTTTCGGCTTCGAAAACGTCATCCAGGTAAATTTTGAGTTCGCTGGTTTCCATGGCCTGAATATTGGGATATTGCATGCCGCGGATATTTTCAAGTTTTACTTTCTGCTTGAATCCGTCCTTGGTTTCCAGCGTAATGGTTTTCGGCTTCTTGAAAATGCGGAAGCGGTCACCGAAGGCATCGTCCACGGACTTCTGGTAACCGATAGCAATACCGAAATGGGTTACGATGGCGTTGCCGTCAAAATACAGCGTGAGCACGGGATTCTGCGGCTTCTGGGGCATGGTGTAAAGCCAGGCCGTTTTAAGGTCGTTATCGTTCAGGTTATCCAGGGGGTAACCGCCAGAAATGTCAATTTCCAACTGCTTCGTTTCGAAATTTCCCAGGGCGTCGTTCCATTCCAGTTCCCGCAGGGTGCTTTCAGGCTTGTGGGTCAGCATCAGCAAAATCAGGAGCATGATGATGAGCGGGAAAATGAAGATGGCGAGAGCCGTCAGCTTTTTCTTGAGCATGCGGGCCCGCGGCGTAATGATGTTTGCCATTTCGGCAATGGAGGCCGTGCGACGGCGGAGCGGCGTGTGACCCATGGTGGGGCGCTGGGGGCGTACCGTTTTTTCCGTGGGGAACACCTGGTCGCAAGCGTCCAAGAATTCCTGCATATCGTGGAAGCGCTCGTTCAGTTTTTTCTTGAGGCACTTGAGAATGAGCTGGGAAAGTCCGGGAGGCATGTCCTTGCGGAAAAGTTCCGGTGCGGGGGGCTGTTCCTGCACGTGCTTCAGGGCAATTTCTACCGGGCGGTTTCCTTCGAAGGGCAGGCGTCCGCAAGTCATTTCGAAAAGAATCACGCCCATGCTGTAAATGTCGGACTGAATGGTCACGTTGTCGCCGTGACACTGTTCGGGGCTCATGTATTCGGGAGTCCCCATGGTCATGCCGGTGCGGGTAAGCCTTTCTTTTTCCATTTCCTGGATGTAAGAAATGCCGAAGTCCATGATGAACACGCGGTTGTCCCGGGTGAGCATGATGTTCGAGGGCTTTACGTCGCGGTGGACAATACCCTTGTTGTGGGCCGAGAGAAGGCCGCGGGCAATTTGCCTGATGATGACTTCGATTGCTTCGAAGGAAAGCTGTTCCTTGTTGTGCAGAATGTCGGCAAGGTTGGTGCCTTCCACATAGGTCATGGCGATAAAGAGCTGGCTGTTCTGCTGACCGAAGTCAAACACATGAACGATGTTCTGGTGGTCCAGTTCCTTCATGGCCTGCGCTTCCATGTAGAAACGCTTGATGGCCTCTTCATCGGAAGACGCGTCCAAAATCTTGAAAGCAACCACGCGGCCAAGGCGCTTGTCTATGGCCTTATAAACGTTTCCCATGCCTCCCTTGCCGAGGGTTCCTATCAAATCGTAGTTTTCGTTAAAGGGGCGCGGAAATACTTCGTTTTTTTGCGGGGCTATCATTTTGCTTTCTTAGACCAGTTTAGTTTTATTGCAACCACAATATAAAAACATAATGTGATTGCGATGGCAAGAATCGTGTTTTCTATAGAGTCTTTGCGCTCTAGGAGCAGGTTTAAAAGGCTTCCCTGGTTGTATCGGGACCAAATTACTGTCGAAAGTACTCGGCCAATGGGTTGCATCTGGTCAAGGGGCACCAGGGCTCCAGCCAAGGCGACCTGGGGAATAATCAAGAGCGGGAGCATGGCATTTGCCTGTCCGGCGTTTTTGGAAAGCGAACTCACTACAAGGCCCACGGCTACAGGCGGAAGAACCATCAGGAGAATCACCAGCAGAAGTTGCGGGGGAGAGGGCCAGTTGAGAGTGCGGAAACCTACGAAGGTGTAAACGATAAGGGTCTGGATAAAGGCAACTACGGTGGGCAAAAGGGCTTTGGAGAGAATCGTCGGGAGTACGGGAACACCCTTGCGGAATTCAGCCTGCAAGATCTCTTTTTCCTGGACGATTTCTCGAATCGAAAGGGAGAGGGAAAGCCAGTTTGCCGAAAGGATAATGGCAAAGGCGACAATCCAGAGAGAGGTCAGGTTCGAAAAAATTTGCGAGAAAAGGAAGCCGATGATGAGAGGCTGCAAAAGGAGGGTCAGGAACTTGCCCTTGTCCCGGAACCATTGCTTGGCGGTAATGGAAAGCTTGTACAAGAAAACCGGAGACAAGTGCATCTTCGGAAAATAGCTTGGGACTAGGGCTTCAAGGGCGGAGGTACTTCTGATCGGTGCTGTAACGCGCTCTTGTAAAACTGTTTTCCACTGCGTAGCGGTCTCGTCATTCAAGTTGGTGAGTATGGTTTCGGGATCGTCACTTTCGAAGTAGTTGTAGGTTTCCTTGGGGCTTCCGAAGAAGGCCTGCTGCCCTTGGTGCAAAACGAGAATCTTGTCGGCGATTTCCAGGGCTTCGTAGCTGTGGGTCGTCAGGATAATCGTGTGGCCGAGGAAGGCCAGCTGCTTCAAGTGGGTGCAGAGAATCTTGCTGTTGTAGGGATCGAGGCCCGAAAGGGGCTCGTCGAGAACAATCAGGCCCGGGTTTCCCATAAGTTCTTTGGCGAGGGCGACTCGGCGGCATTCGCCGCCGCTGAGCGTGCGAATGGGGTTATCGAGTCTTGCGCTCAGCCCGAAAAGTTCGGAGAACTTTTCCTGTCGCCCAGCAGCGTTGCGCTTGAAGTCCTGCTTGGACATTCCCACTCGCGCACCGTCCAAAAGGGTTTCCTTGACGGTCAAGTCGCGGCGCAGTTCCGGGTCCTGTTCCAGGAAGGCGATGTGTTTGCGGATTTCTTCGTTGCGGTAATCCAGCTTCCCGATGCTGACGAAGGAATCTTGCCCGCTTTTATGCTTGCCTTGCAGCAAACGCAAAAGTGTCGATTTTCCTTGACCCGAGCGTCCGATGATGGCGAGGATTTCTCCGGCACGGAGCTTAAAATCGATGCCCTTGAGCAGTTGCTTTTTCCCCGCAAAGACATCCAAATTTTCCACTTCTACGTCAAAGCCTAGAGGCAAGTTCTTGCAGGTCAATTCCCCTTGGGCGTAACTCATGGTGCAGCCGGGAAGGCGAATCATTTTACCTTCTTCAAGTTGAATCAGGCGTGTGGATTTCCCTTGGGTATTGACAATTTTGTCCTTAAAGCTGATTTCGGCTTTTCCTGCATGGACTCTGGCGGAGCAACCTTCGGGAATATCCATGTGCAGGCTGTCTAAAGCTTCCCAGGTGTTGCTCAGGCTCTTGGTCTGCACCAAGTCCCGTTCCACCGATTCCATGAGCAGGAGCTGCAGGTTTCCATGCTTCAGTGTGGCGCGGAGCTGTAAGGGGCCAATGAGAATGGTGTCGCCGTCTTCAAGGACTGCGGTTTCGACATCGTTGCCGTTTACCTGAGTCACGCTGTTCTGCGTGAGGTTCTTCAGGATCCAATGCTTGTCTTCGAATTCCAGCACCGCATGGTAGCGCGAAACCATCGGATTGTCGAGCACCAGAGAATTGTCTGGTTTGCGACCGATGGTAAATGGTTCGCCCATCTGCGGAGTGATAATTCTAAAAGACTGCATATGGTTAATGAGGAATGAGAAATGTTGAATGAGAGATGTTTGATGGATTTTTAATTACACATTGCACATCACACATTTCACGATAGTTATTTTAGATTGCTCAGTCCCCTTATAAACCTGTCGCATGCCTTTTGCAAGGTTTCGTCGCTTGCAGCATAGGAGAATCGCACGCAGCTGTCGTCGCCGAAGGCAGCGCCCGGCACAATGGCAAGTCCCTGGGATTGCAACAAGTATTCGCAAAGTTCGATGGAACCGTTGATGTCCTTACCTTCGGGAGTTTTCTTTCCGTAGAAGCTCTTGACCGGGGCGAACAAGTAGAAAGCACCTTCGGGAGCGCGGCACGGTTCCGGCAGAATCTCGGCGGTACGCTTGAGCATGTAGTCGCGGCGTTTGCGGAAGGCTGCCTGCATGGCATGAACGTTACTCTTGTCCATCTGCAAAGCTCCGAGGGCGGCGTACTGCGCCACGTTGCTCGGGTGGTGGGTGGCCTGGCCTTGAATCTTGCCGATAATCTTTGCAATTTCGGCGGGAGCGGCGTCGTAACCGATACGCCAGCCGGTCATGCAGTGAGACTTGGAAAATCCGTTAATTACGATGGTACGTTCCGCCATGCCGGGGAGGGCTGCTGCGGAGCAGAATTCCGTATCGTAGGTGAAGTATTCATACACTTCGTCCGAAATGCAGTAAATGTCGCTTTCGACAATCACCTTGGCAAGCGCTTCAAGTTCCGTCTTGCTGTAAACGGCACCCGTGGGGTTACAGGGGTTGTTCAAGAGAATAGCCTTGGTCTTGGCGGTAATGGCGGCCTTTAATGCATCGGGTTTGATCTTGAATCCGTCTTCAATCTTGGTGTTTACGATTACCGGCTTTCCGCCGAGCCACTTCACCAGTTCCGGGTAAGTCACCCAATAGGGAGCGGGGATAATCACTTCGTCCCCTTCGTTTACCAAGGCGGCCAGCGAGTTGAAAACGGCGTGCTTTGCGCCGCTTGTCATGATGATTTGTTCTGGCTTATAATCCAGTCCGTTTTCGACCTTCAATTTTTCTGCCACGGCCTTGCGGACTTCCAGAATGCCTACGGGAGCGGTGTAGCGGGTCTTGCCTTCGCGAATGGCCTTGCAGGCTGCATCTTGAATCGGGGTAGGAGTCGGAAAATCGGGCTCGCCGGCACCGAGGCTTACAACATCCTTGCCGTCAGCAATCATTTGTTTGGCCAAGGTGTCGATAGCGACGGTTAAAGAGGCGGCAATATTAAGAGTTCTTGTGGATAAGTCTTTCATGTCTGAGTTTAGCCTTTTTCAAAATGCGGTAGGCGTCCAAGGTGCTTGCCACCAAGGGGTAAATGGTAAATTGAGAAATGAAAATGCAAATCAGCCCAAGTACTGCAATCTGTCCCATGCCCTTAATTCCCGGGTGCGAAGAGAACAACATGGCCAGTGCTCCAATAAAGGAGGCTCCTTGGGCAATCAGTATTGAAATCAATTTCGTCTGCAGAACGGTCCATGCGTTGCCACCTTGCTTTTCGTAGTACGAAGACCACAGCTGCAAGGATCCGTCTACGCTGGCGCCAATCAAAAGAACAAAGGCGATGGAACTGTATGCAGAAATCTGGATGTTGAATACGTGGACCAGGATGGTAACCCAGCTCATGGCGAATAGGGAGGGCAACAGGGTAAAGAAAGCCCGGCTTAGCTTGTTATAGAACATCAAGAGGATAATCCAAAGCAGGATGGTTCCCAGGAGAATGGATTTGTCGATATTGCCAAGAATAGTGTCCAAAAGCGATGCTCTTAAAATGGGTGTTCCGCAAATCTTGAAGGTCTTGTCGTGGATTCCGTCGATCTGCTTCAACTGCTTTGCGATTTGACGGCAGATAAGGCCGTTGTTGGGATCGGAACTGGGGATGATGAAGGCGAAAACGCCCGATTTGCCGTTCCTGTCGGAGAATTTCTTGCGGATGCCTTCGGAAAGCTCGAAGCCCTTGATGTCACTTTCGTAGTTGTCAAACATCTCGACAATGGCGGCACTGTCCTTGGGATTCAGCCTTTCCAGGACATCTTCCGATATCATCTTTTTCAGGGTTTCGATCTTGTGCTTCTTTTCGATGCTGGCCTTGGGTAAGAACTGGTACTGCGTATAAATCTTGCCAAGGTCCTTCAGGCGGCCTTTCTTTTGCAGGTGCTCGAAGTTTTCAACCAGGTCGTCGTTGTAAGACGAATCGGGGAGCATCACGATGATAGGATCGTATGTCGAGAAACCAGTCTCTGCAATCAGAGCTTTGGCTTCCCGCTCTTCCAACTGCATTTCGGTTTTTTTGAAATCATAGAGGAAGGTAAGGTTTGTTCCGCTGTAAAGCCAAGCGGCGGCGCTGGCAACGCTTATGGTTACGATGATAATCCAGTTCGTCTTGAACGAAAAGAGACGTTTGCGGTGCTTCGGCGACATTCCTTCGAATCGGATTTCGAAGGGCTTTTTGCGCTGCAAGAGGAACAATAGGGATGCTGTAAGGAGTGGGCAAACCAAAAGGTTCAGTAAGCTTCCGATAGCTCCCAGGACGCCGAATTCTCTGAGGCCCGGCAGGGGAACAAGAATGAATGCGCTGAACAGGCCCGCCATCACAAGGGACGAGGCGGCAACGACGGGACCGATTCCGAGTAGGGCGCTTTCGATACAGAGAGCTGGGCTCAGCTTGCGTTCTCGTTCATGGAAGTAACGAGTGTACACGTGGGTAAGAATCTGGCAGGCATGCCCCGGCAGCAAGAGTCCGAGAGAAAGGGTGAACAGGTTGATTCTGCCGTAAAGCACGTAGGCACTGGCTAGGGTGAATAGGGTCGGAAGGGCCAAGGGAACTGCTGAAATAAAAATCAACTGGGGCTGCCGGTAAAAGTTGATAATCAAGAGCACGAGAATAATGAGGGCGGCAACCCCGCCGGCAAATTTTGCCTTGGGGAGTAGAGCCTTGCCGGCCTTGATGGAATCATAGACTTTCCCGGTATAGTAGACGTTGATTCCCTCGCCGTTTTCTTCGACGAAATGTTCCACTTTCGTCAGCAAATCTCTGTTGGCCTGCAAGTCCGAAAGGGATGTGGCGGGATAAATGTCCACGACTCGGATGGATCCTTGCTGGTTGGAAAAATCCTGTTGCAGGCTTTTGAAATATTTGGACTCAATTTGAGAAATGATTTCGATTGTGTCGCGTGGGGCTGGTGCCGCATCGGACAAGTCTACCAGTAGCGGATTGAGTTTCTTAATCTGCTCGTCTTTGACCTTGTCTAGCTTTTCGATCACCAAGTCCAGGTCTTTCTCACTTGCATAAAGGAGCCTGTTCCTCCTGAAAAAGTCCAGGTCCGTGTCGTATTCGGTATAGTGGACTGCCGGATCCTTTTCAAGCTGGCGTGCCAAATTTTGGGCAAACTTGTAGTTGGCGGCACTGTCTTTCGATTGAATGACGACCGTCAGACTGCCGAGACCGCCAAAGGCATTTTCGATGGTCTGGTAATCTTCTTCTACTTCGTGACCTTTAAGTGTATCTTGCAACTGGATTTCCCATCGAAGGTTTTCGATAGGGTAAATACATACAAGTGTAATAGCGAGGAACAGCCCAATCATTGTCTTGGGATAGTGGGCTATCTTACGAATTAATTTGGCAAAAGCCGAAAACATATAAATAATATAACTATTATATTCATTATTCGATTTAATAAGCTAAATTAGGGGCATGTTAAAAAGGGAGTCGAGAAGTCTCTGGGTTTGTGTTTTTGCCTCGCTGTGGTTGTTTGGCGTTGTATCGCTTTTTGCTGAAGAGAATTCCAATACCGAAGTTTCCGATACTGGGGCTTCTGTGGAAGAATCTGTTGATAGTACTAGTACCGAAAGTTCCGAAAAATCAGCCTGGATGTGGCCTGTTGAACATATTATCCAGCCTTTTCTGAATGGTCTTATTTACCCGATTGCGCAGCCTGTGGACTACGCCTTTAAGAATGGAGTCATCGAAAAGACCGTTGAATTGATTTCTTTTGGCGAAGATTACAAGATAATGGTTTACCCCAGTTTTAATTTTAAGCCGGGTTCGCGAACCATGGTTGGCATGAATTATCGTCATCGCAGCGTGTTTTTCAATAAGGATTACCTGGTTTTGCAAGGGGAGTACTTTGCGAATGGGGACATGGGCTTGACGGCTCGTTACACAAAGCATTCCCTGTTTGGGACCCGTTTTTTCGGTGGCTTTAGATACGATATCGATTTGGACCGCGACAATGGATTCACGATTCCAGAATCGAAGGAAAGCTATTTACAGCCTGATTCCAGTTATGAGTTTACTTGGCGTTTGGGCGCACCTATTACAAGTTCTGCGAACTGGAACGCCGAGATCTGGACATCTCTTTATTGCAGCCGGGCAAGTCATCCGGACGTTCAGGATTCGGTGCTGATTAGCGATAAATACAAAATTGAAGACCGTGGCTTGTACCAAAAAGTAAATCAGGTTCCGGTGGGCTTTTCCATCGTGTATGATAACCTGGATGCTCCCTACGCCCCTTCCCGCGGAACTCGCGTGGTGTTGGAGGGGGACTATACCTTTGTGGGAAAATATTCCGGTGTGCGGTACGAAGACTTGGGAATTATGCCCGAGTCTGACCAGGATAAGGTCATTAAAGATGGCGGCTTGAATCATGACTTTTGGACAACGAGATTTATTTTCCAACACTATTTCTATTTGGGGCGCGCCCAGAATTATGTGTTTTCGGTACAGGAGGCCCGTGAAAATCGCCGGTTCTATACTGACTTTTCTTGGGATGAAGTGATGCGTGTTTGGCGTCCGGAACAGGTTCGCAATACGCTATTTGAACGCCGTGTTATTGCCATGCAATACCGTTTGGTTAGCCTTTTGGAAATGGAAGAGGGGGGAGCTCCCCATGATGCTTTTATCAACTTGAACGCCAATACCCCCTTGCGTGGCTATAGTGACAAATGGACAACGCATAATATGATGTCTTTGAGTGTGGAATACCGTTGGCCGGTAGACCTGTTTGTCGATGGTGTGCTGTTTGATGAATATGCGATGATAGCCCCTAAATTAAACAAGTGGAGCTTGGACCATTATTACAACTCCTGGGGTTTTGGTATTCGAGTCCGTCGACCGGATCTTTACCTTTTCCGATTGCAGTTCGGTTTCCATGGCTTGCATGGCGTGAATATGATTATGACCATCGCGCCTGAATTCAAGTAATTTTCTATCTTTGTCCTTGTAAAATTTAAACCAAGGATAAATCATGCGTGATCAATTCGAAAGCCCGCTTATCAAGCGTTACGCCAGCAAGGAAATGAGTTTCATCTTCAGCCCGCAGTACAAGTTCCAGACTTGGCGCAAGCTGTGGATTTATCTCGCCGAATCCGAAATGGAACTCGGCCTCCCGATTACGCAGGAGCAGGTGGACGAACTGAAGTCTCACGAAAAGGACATCAACTTCGAAGTCGCCGAAGAAGAAGAAAAGCGCCGCCGTCACGACGTGATGAG
>JAFXLS010000103.1 GCA_017530965.1 Fibrobacter sp. | reverse complement strand
GGCTAAGGAGGTATAATCCATGGCTCATAAGAAAGGTCAAGGTTCAGTACGTAACGGCCGCGACAGTAACGCCAAGTACCTTGGTGTTAAGAAGTATGCGGGCGAAGTCGTCAAGGCTGGCAACATCATCGTTCGTCAGCGTGGTTCTCACTTCCACAAGGGCACCAACGTGGGTATGGGTAAGGACTTTACCCTGTTCTCCCTCGTCGATGGCAAGGTGAAGTTCGAACGCCTCGATGCAAAGCGTCAGAAAGTTTCTGTCTATCCGGAAGAAAACTAATCGGTTTTGAATCGTTTAGAGCCGGCGGTACCACAAGTACCGTCGGTTTTTTGTTTTGTTTTTTGCTATTTTGTGCTTGATGTCTAGACTTTATATACTGCGTGCTGCGCTTTTGGCGTTGGTTGTTGCGTTATTTGCTTCTTTTGTGGCCTGTTCCGATGACGGTAGTTCAGAGGAGTTCCTGTTCGATCGTGAAATTTCGGATCTTTCGGTGCTTCGCGAATGCGCCTCTGATGCCGATAGCGGTCTGTATTGCTATTTACTCCGTTACCGTTACCCCATAGACACGAACGACCTGAGGCGCATTTACCTGTGGGTCACTTCGGATGTGGTGGACACTGTGTCAAAGACGGTCGATGATGACCAGATTGATAAGGCAACGGACAGCTTCGAATTTCCTTCCGGTACGGCGGCCATTTTTGATACCATCAACCTGACTCCTTATGTTCAGCAATATGCGAAGGACAGCGATAGCGTGATGGTGGCAATTTATTGCGACTATTCCAGTGGCCGTCCGGGTACGCTGCAGCGTGCCTATGTGCATTTTGGCGATGATATTCCCCCCTCGCTGTTGGGCATGCTTCACGATTCTTCGTGGACGACGGGAGCCCGGTTCAAGTGGTCTCGCCCTACCGACCAGACGGAATACTACAAGCCTAACGAACTTTCTGGCCCCATTATGGGCTATAACATCGTAATCCGTTCCGATAACAAGAACGAGGACCTGCGCAAGCTGAAGGTTTGGCTGGAATCGCCGGATGGAGTCGATTCCATAGGAGGAACCTTGTTTAAACGCCATGCACGAATTATGTCTAATCACGATTCGGTGTGGATCGATTCGGCAGTCAAACACGGTGACAATACCAAGAACCGCCTGGCGATTTTGGTGGAAGACGGTCGGGGTTACAACAATGATTATCCCGATTCCAATGCGTACCGCTTGGTGATTGAAGGGCTCAAGGCCGAAAGTGAATATTCCGTAGGCTATTCTTCGTGGGATACTACCGGCAATTTCTCTGGAACGGAAAACCTGGATTATAATGCCTGGGAAATCTTCTATACCACGGATTCCGTGGCGCCCCTGATGCCTACAAAGCTGTTTACCATGAAGGATTCCCTGTTCCCCGAAATGGCTAGGTTAGATAGCAATAACCGTTTGCTGATTTTTTGGACCAAGAGTGTTGACCCCTACAAGAAGTATCATGGTATCAAGGTTGATTCGGTCTTGACTATTCCGGATACGTGCCTTTTCCCCATGTGTTACGACACGGTTCAGAGCTACAAGGTGGAACGTCTTAACCCCATTACGGGTGAATGGGATTCATGTGCCTATGCCGGCGGTTCGGATCGTTATGGCAAGCTGTACAAGGTTTCGGGCGATACCATGAGGGTCTCTTCTACGGGTACATTTGTGGTGGATACCATCCGTTGGGTTGCTCCTGGCGATACGTTGATTTTGCGAGTGCGTTCAATCGACAAGTCCGGCTATTACTCGGTGGCGCTGGTAGATACGATTGTGGTGTCTCCGGGGGCGTTGGCGAAAGAGCTGGAATGTCCCAGTGGTTTTGTGGCGGTAAAATCGTCGGACACCAGTTTCTTCTGCATGGAACGTCTTGAACACCAGAATGATTCTGGCGCCTTCGTGACCAACGTTCTGCATTCCGAGGCCATGGCCGCTTGTGAGGCTATTTCGGCAGACGGCTTTAAGGTGAGCCTTTGCAATGAACGTGACTGGGAGCTGGTGTGCCTTTATGATGGAACACTTTCTTATGGCGTGATTCAAGAAATGTCGGAACTGGCAACCTACCTGTTCAAGGATTGCAACGTGGCGACTAACGATGCAGAACGCGCTGCCGATGTGAATCTGCGAAATTCTGCTTGCATGAATCCTATGGGCGTGCGGGATATGCCGGGTCAGTACCAGGAATGGGTGATGGGTCGCTCCGAAGATACGGTCGCCGTTCTTAAGGGCGGGTCTTACAAGTCCATGAGCGGCATTGATCTTGAATCCCAGGCGCTTTGCACGAACCGTGGTTTCCCTGTCTTTACGCGTCTGGCCTACACGACGGATACGGTTTACTTGTACCGCGAAGGAACCAAGGTGGATACGTTATTCCAGGCCGATACGTCTCGTACCCCTTATGAGAAAAAGCCTTATTTGACTAAAAAGGATTTCAAGGATACCTTGCAGTTCTTTGATGTGCAGGATTCCAGCGGCACTTCTGTGGGGGTGGACTATGCACCCTATGCCGAATACAAGAAGGGTGGCGACAAGTGGCTTGAACAGGTTAGTAACGGCATGGTCTACGTGCCCGACCATAAAGAGGTGGTGTTCCTTACGGGAGAACGAGTTTCTTACCGTGGGGTTGCAAACTTCTACAAGTCTCCGTCTATTGGTTTCCGCTGCTGCGCTTATAAAAATGAATAGTGAAAATTTTCTGAAAGTTGCTGAAGCTCTTGCTAAAGAAGCGGGAGCTCTTTGTCTTGAAATACAACAGGACTTGGGCGATGTCAAGTACAAGTCCAAGAAAGATGTGGTGACCCGTGCCGACATCGCCAGCGAAAAGCTGATTGTGGAAGGTCTCCGCAAGGCGTTCCCCGAACATTCCATCCGCACTGAAGAGGCTGGCGTTATAGAAGGCTCGGACCCGCGTTACCGCTGGATTATCGACCCGGTGGACGGTACGGTGAACTTTAGCCGAGGGATCCCTCTGTGGGGAATTTCCATTGCGCTCCATTTTGAAGGCGAGCCACTTGTGGCGGTGGTGAATTTGCCTAAGCTGGGCGAACTCTTTACGGCGGTGAAGGGCGGGGGCGCGTTCATGAACGGTAAGCCGATTCATGTGAGCGATGAGTCTGATCCGGTGCATGCCATTGTCAGTAACGGTGACTTTAACGTGGGTGTCGCAGAAAAGATCAATGCGCAGAACTCGAAGAATTTTGCCCGCGAGGCAGAAACTTTCGAACGCGTAAAGTGTCTGGGATCGGCGGTGATCGAAGGCTGCTTTACTGCTTGTGGCCGCATCGATTGCTTTGTGATGACGATGAGTTACCCGTGGGATATTGCGGCCATCGCCCTCTTGGTGGAAGAAGCGGGGGGCAAATCGACCCATATTGATGGGTCGACGATGCAATTCGTTGATGGAGAACAAGTTGCCTTTTCTAATGGCATTTTGCACGAAGTTTTGCTGGGATGCCTTAAATAGACTGATTGTTTGTAAAAAGAATTTTACTAAAGCTTGGAAGAGATTAAAACCTACAAAAATGTAGGTTTTTCTTGTTTAGACCCCTTAAATTTTACTAAAAAACGCATTTTGTCAAACTGCTGAAAAAGTAACTTACAAAAATGTAAGAAATTGAAGTTTTTGAGCGCTTTTTCACTTTTTTTCCAAACCCTTTGCTATCTTTACAGCCGTTGAAAAACATTAACAATCAAACTCTCAACGGAGATATAAAAAATGGCAATCAAGAATGCTTACCTTCAGAAGGTTTATGAAAAGGTCGTCGCCCGTGATCCGGACCAGGCCCTCTTCCACCAGGCTGTCCGCGAATTCCTCGAATCCCTCGACCCCGTCCTCGAACAGGACAAGTCTTGGGAAACCAACGGCGTGATCGACCGCCTCGTCGAACCGGAACGC
>JAFXLS010000102.1 GCA_017530965.1 Fibrobacter sp. | reverse complement strand
GAGCACGATCTGCGGATTGGCGCAGCCGAGTTCCTTGGCGTATTCAACAGCACCCTGAGCCATGTAGCGGAGGATGGTGCCGTTTGCGTAGTTACGAGCACCCTTAGAGACCTGCATGATCACCGGAGACTTCTGCTTCACAGCAGCCTGCACGATAGCCTGCATCTGTTCCATGGTGTTGAAGTTGAAAGCCGGGATAGCGTAGCCACCCTTAACAGCCTTTGCAAACATTTCCTTGGTGTTAACCAAGCCGAGTTCCTTGTAAGAAACTGCCATTGTTTTACCTCTTGTAATTGTTGGCGACTTGCATCGCCGGTTAAAAGTTACGGGGCTAAATTTAGCAAATTTTGCCTGCTTTGTCACTAGCGGATTCCTAAAAAGAAATCCCGGAACAGAGCCCGGGATCGCTTTTAGGGTAATTCTGAAATTACTTCGCTTCTTGCTGCTGCAGGGCCTTGTCCTGGATCACGAGGTCCACGCGGCGGTTCTTCTGACGGCCTTCCTTGGTGGAGTTGTCGGCGACCGGCATGGTCATACCGAGACCCTTGGCCGTGAGTCGATCTTCGGCGATTCCCTGTTCTACGAGGAACGCCTTCACGTTATCGGCACGCTGCTGTGAAAGCTTCATGTTGTGCTCCGCAGAACCGGTGTTGTCGGTGTTGCCTTCGATGGACACGTTGAACTGCTGGTACACGGAAAGAATACCGGCCACCTTGGCAAGGCTCGTCTTGAGGTCAGCCTTGAGGTCTGCCTTGTTGACGGCGAACAGGATGTCGGACATGGAAAGGATAATGCCGCGGGCGTCCTTGGACACCTGAATCATCTGGGACTGGAGTTCGTTCAGCTTGTTCATTGCGTCCTGCTGGCGAGCTTCGGCCTTGGCACGTTCCTCGGCGAGAGCCTTCTGTTCTTCGGCGAGTTTCTTCTGCAAGTCTGCTTCGCGTTCGCCGGCAGCCTTCAATGCGGCTTCCTGGGCGGCAGCTTCAGCTTGGAATTTTTCCTGGTTCTGCTGCATTTCGGCCTGGAGGCGGGCTTCCTGGTCCTTCATTTTGGCCTTTTCGGCTTCCAGGTCATTCACCTTACCGCTACGGGCCTGGTTGATCTGTTCCTGGATGGCTTCGATAGAACGGGCCGTGGCGGCGCGTTTTTCCCAGTTTTCGGCAGTGTGGTTGCGGAGCTTCTGGGTTTCGGCCTGGGCGGCAATGGTCTTTGCGTAAATGTCGCACTTGGCAGCAAGGGCCTTGGTTTCCTTGGATTCTGCATCGTCATTATAGGCGGCATCGAGGGCGATAAGGTTGTTCTTTGCTGCGGCAAGAGTGTACTTGGCGGAGTTGGCGTTTGCCGGGATGTCCTTGGCGGCGTTATCAATGGCGGTCTGGCAGGCTTCCACGGCGTTGGGGCCTGTGACTTCTTCGGCAGCGAAGCTGAGAGCGGCGGCCATGGCGCTAATCATCAAAAGATTTCTCGTTTTCATTACTTGGCACCTCCGTTCTTGGTTTCCTGGTCAAGAATGCTCTGGTAAATGAGCTTGCGTTCGACGTCGTTTCTCAGTTCTTTTTCGACTTTTTGGTCTTCGCTCTTGGCGGCATCGCGTTCGGCGTTTGCAATGGCGAGCTTGTATTCAAGAACGCTTTCTTCGGCGAGGGCTGCTGCGGCTTCTTCTTCGCCGTCGGCCTGCAGGGCCTTGGCAGAATCGAGTTTGGCATTTGCAGATTCAATCTGAGCTGCATCAACATTTGCTTCTTGGGCAATGGTCTTGTTGGAATCGGCATAATCGATCGATTTTTGGGCGTTTACGCCGCCGGCACAACCGGAAAGGGTGGCGAGGGCCAGTGCGGCCATACCCGCAACGAGTTCTCTGGATTTCATTAAAATCTCCTTATTAGGTTAAAAGTCGGAATTTAATATATAAAATTCGTAAGAAAGAGATATGTTTATTCTTATATTTCGCGTTGCAACCTGCGTTCGGAATGTCCCTTCGTGAATTTTTCGAAACATGTGGGCTCGCATATCGTCAAAATTCAATATCTTGACGATTCCATTCAACGTCTCACCTACATTGGCGGCAAGTCCGACTGGATTGACCTTGCCGCGGCGCCGACCGCGGCGGGTTTGGCAGCACGGGAATCTGTTAAAATTCAATCTTGTCTAGAACAATCTGTTCTGAATCTTGCTGCAAGAACATGACCATGTAGGTGGGCAGATATGTCACCTTCCCCTTTCGGGAGACGTTGCAGTTTGCAAAGACGAAGCCTTCCTGCATTTGGTATTCGGAATTCGCAAGACAGTTGTTCATGGCGGAATGGATGGTGTAATCCTTGCCGCTTTTCACTTCGATAGGCAATGCGCGGTTGTTGTATTCGATTACAAAATCAAGCTCGCCCAGGCGGTTTGAATTGTAGTAGTAAAGCCGGAATCCCTTTGAAAAAAGTTCCTGCGCAATGGCGTTTTCGTAAATTCCGCCCGCATTCAGGTTCTGATTTTTTGTCAGCAGCATGGACTTCGTGTTCATTCCGTATTCCGAAGTGAGCATGCCGACATCCGCAAGATAAAGTTTGAACAAACTGCTTTTTTCGTTCAACTTGAGCGGAATCCTTGGCTCGGTGCTGTTGAAAACAGATAGTGCAACGCCTGCGTTTTTTAACCAGAGAAACGTGCTTTGCACACGTTCAAAATGGAGCCCTTTTTTCAGGTCCGTCACAATGTACCGGCGGTTCTGTTTCAGAAGTTCCGCAGGAATCAGTTCGTAAGCGTTTGTCAGCAACAAACGCTTGTCTTCCGTTTCGTATTG
>JAFXLS010000101.1 GCA_017530965.1 Fibrobacter sp. | reverse complement strand
GCCGGCAGACAAGTACCAGGTGGGCAAGAACCAGGAAAGCTTCGACAAGCAGTACGTTCGCGACTGGCTCGAAACTCTCGACTGGGGCAAGACCTATCCGGGTCCGGAAATTCCGCCTGAAGTCGTGAAGAACACGCTCGCCAAGTACGAAGAAATCTTCGTGCGCCTCACCGGCAAGCAGCCTGAACTATAAAGACTGCTCGGCTCTATCGCATAAACAAGAATGTGATATCGCCTCGCTCTCGCAACCGCCCTCGGTTAACACCCGAGGGCTTTGTTGCTCACAGATTGAAAAAATTAATTCTATAGCGCGATGGTTTTAAGCCACTCGCGCATTTTGTAGACATCAACATTCGCCCGCAATGACTTGTGGGCGATTCTTGCACCCGGAGCTGTCGCCATCTTTTTCGGATTAAGCGACATACCCACGCGGCCGAGATCTAGACGGTCAGCGTCGTAGCAGGTGTTGATAGTCGGATCATCGGTCTGATGTTCCTTGGTATGGTAGAAGCAGGCATGATACAGTTTGTCGAACTGTTCCTGCGTAATATCAAGAAGCCCTTTTTCGAAGCATTCTTTAGCGAAGGCGGCACTGCGTTCACCATGTTCGCCATCGTAGCCGTCATCTTCGCGTTTGCAGTCGTGAAAGAGAGCGAATAGTCGCACGACTGTAACGTCGGCACCTGTAATGGGAGCAAGGAGCAAGCCGTTGAATTCCACCTGCCGCCAATGAGAGAGCCCATGGATTTCCGAATCCACGATTCGATTGCTATAGACAAACTCTTGTAAGGCGGCAAAATCTAGCATAGATCCTTCGACTTCACTTCGTTACGCTCAGGATGACACGTTGCGGAGTCATTTCCCGTAATGCTCCTTTAGGTCCATCAGGCATTGGAGCGCCTGCATCGGGGTCATTTCTTCGGGTTTCAGGCGGCGGATTTCTTCCTTGAGAAGCTGCGTAGATTCGTCAGGAGGCGCGAACAGGTCGACCTGCGGCTTTTCCATAAGCTTCTTGTGGGTAGCACCATCACTCGGGTCAATCTTCTGCTTTTCGAGGCGTAAAAGAATCTTGCGGGCACGACGCAGCACATTGTTCGGAAGGCCCGCCATTTCGGCCACGTGAATACCGTAGCTGGAGTCGCAAGCGCCTTCGAGAATCTTGTGCAAGAAGATAAGCTTGTCGCCCTTTTCCTGAACGCCCACCTGGAAGTTTCCAGCGTGTTCAAGGCTTTCCACAAGGCCAGTAAGTTCGTGGTAGTGCGTTGCAAACAGCGTGATGGCGGCACGGGCCGGTTCATCATGCAAAGTTTCCACAATCGCCCACGCAATCGAGAGGCCGTCAAAGGTACTGGTTCCGCGACCGATTTCGTCGAGGAGCACCAAGCTGTGCGAAGTTGCATTGCGCAAGATGTTCGCCGTTTCAATCATTTCGACCATGAACGTCGAAAGACCACGGCTCAAGCGGTCGCTTGCACCCACGCGCGTAAAGATGCGGTCCACCACGCCGATGCGGGCACTTTCCGCCGGCACGAAGCAACCGATTTGCGCCATGAGCACAATGAGTCCCGTCTGGCGCAGGTAAGTCGATTTACCGGCCATATTCGGGCCCGTAATGAGCATCAGGCGGGTCGCTTCGGGCGAAAGATTCACATCATTCGGGATAAAGTCAAGGTCCGAATTGACCGCGACAATCACCGGATGGAAACCACCCTTGATTTCGATACCCGAACCTTCGAAGACTTCGGGGCGAACGTAATTGTACTTGCGGGCGGCGCGGGCAAAGCTGTAAAGCGTATCGACATGGGCAATCGCATTCGCGATTTCCTGCAGTTCGGCACGCCAACTGTTCACGCGTTCGCGGAGTTCACAGAAAATCTTGTATTCCAGCGCATGAATGTTGACTTCGGCGTTGCTGATGATGGATTCGCATTCCTTCATCTCGGGCGTAATATAGCGTTCGCCGTTCACCGTCGTCTGCTTGCGAATGTATTCGTCAGGAATCGGGGCGGTCGCCTTCGCCATCTGCGCCTTGGTAATTTCGATATAGTAACCGAAGACACGGTTGTAGCCGACCTTAAGGCTCGGGATGCCGAGGCGTTCACGCTCGCGGACTTCCAAGGAAGCAATCCATTCGCGGCGTTCCTTGATGTCTTCGTTCATGGCATCGAGTTCCGCATTTGCACCCGCGCGAATCATGCCGCCCTCGCGCACAGTCAGCGGCAAGTCATCGTTAAATTGCGAAAGGAGTTCTTCGCCACGGCCACGGGCGGCAATGAGGGCCGCTCGCATCGGTTCAAAAATCGGCGAATTCAAACCTTCAAGTACATCGGCCACCTTGGAAGCCTGCGAAAGCGAACGGCCCATGCCCGCCAAGTCGCGGGCATTCGCGCGGCCAGAACCTACACGGCCCATCAGGCGTTCCATATCGAGAATCGAAGTCAGCGATTCCTTAAGTTCATCGAGAGCGACCGGATTATTGACGAGTTCTTCGACTGCGTCTTCACGTTCCTTAATGCGGTCCACCGAAATCAGCGGGTGGCTCACCCACTCCTTCAGATTGCGGCCGCCCATGGCAGTCACCGTAAAGTCGAGCACGTAGCAGAGCGTGCTGCTGATGTCGTCGGCATTCAGCGGACGCACCAGTTCCAGGTTACGCAGCGTGCTCGGGTCAAGCGTCATGTAGTCGTCGAGATTCAGAATCTCGAGCGTCGTAAAATGCGAAAGTTCGGACTTCTTCTGGTCCATCAGGTACTGAAGAAGCGCTCCCGTCACCTGCGTTTCGACCACTCGCCCATCCAAGCCAAGACCGTCCAAAGCCTCGACCTTAAAGTGCGTAAACAGCACATCCTTCGCGGAATCTTCGCCGAACAGGAAGGCCGGAAGTTCTGTCACCAGAATGTTTTCGGAGCGGATCAAGTCCATCACTCCGCTAGGAATCACGGTTCCTTCGGGTACCACGACTTCTTTCGGCATGCGGCGGCAGAATTCACATTCAAAAGCCTGCACCGAGCTCTTGCACGCGGCCAAGTAGCCAGTCGTCACGTCGGCAATCGCAAACGAGACCGAATCCTTTTCAGGAATGAACGCGCAAAGGTAATTCGCCTCTTTCGCATTCAGGTTCGATTCGTCCATCGCGGTGCCGGCACTGATGATTTCCACAATGTCGCGCTTGACGATTCCCTTTGCGAGTTTCGGGTCTTCCACCTGTTCGCAAATGGCAATGCGGTAGCCCGCCGCTACCATCTTGGGCACGTAGCGGTCTGCGGCATGGTGCGGGAACCCGCACAAGGGTGTTGCTCCCGAGGCGCCGTTGTTACGGCTCGTGAGCGTGAGTCCTAAAATTTTCGAGGCAACTACAGCATCGTCTTCGAAAAGTTCGAAGAAGTCGCCCATTCTAAAAAACAAGATGCAGCCGGGATTCTGTTTCTTGATCTCGTAATACTGCTGCATTAACGGGGTTACAGCCATTAGGCATCTCCCATCGACAATTCAACCTGGTCCGGATTTTCTTCGGGCTGCTTGGGTTCTTCGGGGCTCACCGATTCGGGTTTAGCGTACTGCGGCACCAAGGCTCCCGCTTCCAGAAGTTCACTGAATTCGCGGAGTCGCGGCAAATCTTCGGGAATGCGGTTAATGCCGAAATACTTCATGAATTCCTGCGTGGTCACGTAGGTATAGGGGTTACCCACTGTATCGGCACGGCTACCCAGCGCGATAAAGCCCTTGTCGAGCAGGTTACGGATCGGGCCATCCACCGACGACACGCCACGCACCTGTTCAATGGCCGCCTTGGTTATCGGCTGCTGATAAGCAATGACCGCCAAGGTTTCAAGCGCCGCCTGGCTGAGCCTGCGGGCGTTTGCTTCGGGAAACAGCTTGCGCACCCAGGGGTAATACTTGGCACGCGTGCGGAAACGGTAACCGCCCGCCTGTTCCACGATTTCGAACGGGGAATTAATCTTGTTCAGCGAATCGTTCGCCGCAATCAAAGCATCGGACACCAAGCGCGCATCCAGAAAATCACCCAGAATTTCACGCAGCTTTTTAAGCGTCACAATGTCAGGAGACGCAAACACGAGCGCCTGGATAATGCGGGCCAAATCCTCTTGGCTCTCGACTTTCGGGAGTTCCGCCGATTCTTCGGCCAAATCGTCCAAATTCTGATTTTCTTCCATACATCCGCAAAATAAAAATTTTCAGCGCGGCAAGTATGCCACCACCCCAGGATTTCAATATAAAACCAATGCTACGGGGCAACAAGGCTATTTCAGCGTCACACTCTTGCTTATCCCATTCACACGGACGATGTAGTTGCCCGGCGCGCGTAAGGTAATGCTCGTCATTGCATTGGGAAGCGGCTTCTTTGCAACCAAATGGCCGAGGGCATCGAAAATGCGAACAACGCCACCCTGCGTATTAGAAAGAGTAAGCGTCATGCCGTTCACCGCGAGATTGAACATGGGCCGATTAGCGTTCCAAGTGACAGTCGTTTCTTCAGAAGAACTGCTTTCCGCCTCCGAAGATGAACTTTCCTCTGAAGACGATGACTCCGTCAAACTTGAAGAGCTCATCTTCCCGCCCGCAGAACTCGACGAATTGGACTCAATCCCGGAGCTACTACTAGATTCAACCGACGAGCTGGACTCATCACTCGAAGAACTCATTTCAGAACTACTCGATTCTTCTTCCATTCCAGGGCAGTGAATTTTACGCTCTTCAACGAATACATACTCTATGGCAAAACCACCCTTACGCGCACCCCCATTGATATAGAACGAGGCCGGTTGGCTTTCGTCGCAATACTCATAAACATCCGACTCAAAGGTGCGATCCATCTGGAAATGATATTCATAGAGAACGTCACTCGTTGCAGATTCCTGCATAAAGCCCATATACATGTGTTCTGAACTATTTTCGTAGACGTAACCGCTTCCAACAATCTTGTACGAATGACCTTTCTGCATATTAATAGGATACTTCGCCTGAACTCTATCCAGCGAATTCTCTCTATAATTGGACCATAACTGAAGAACAACCTGTTCATCATTGTTTTCAACCAGTTTCGAATTTCCCCTATCTTCGCTATATCTAGGATTCAAAGTCCAGCCCTGCGTATGGCAATTCTTAATAAAGTTTCCATGGCCCTCAAGAGCATCGCCAATCCAATCGGCGCCATAATCCACAGAACTACTAGAAGATTCTACAGAAGAAGAACTGGAATGCGGATTGAAATACGTCGAAAAATACGAAACATCGCCCGACACAGAGGCAATCTTCGGAGTCCACCCCACAAATTCATAATCACTATAGGAAGGCTTATCCCCTTTGAATACAGGCATACTGCCATAAGCAAGGCTATCATTCTGCAAAACATTTCCCTGATCAAGGAATTTCACGGCGTAGTACAAGCTTTCATACCTAGCAACCAAAGTTGTCGCAGTAGTAAACTTCTTGCTTGCCCCTGCATTTCCCACCAAAGTTTCGCCATCATACCATCCCAGGAACGAACGTCCAGTCCGTTGCGCATCCGGCAAAGTAAGAGTCACACTAGAACCACTTATCGCATAGGCCGCTACAACCGCCCCATCCATCACAAATGAAACAGACGATGGTTCAGTTTCTTTATTGACATAGAACGCATACAAGCTATCATCTGAACGAATGATAGATTTCGAAAATACAGCCTCACCCTTGACACCCCAATAACCGAACTGCAAGTCTTCGTCAGCATCACTTGGATCAGGGTCCTTAGGCATATCGATAATGTGTCCTGCCATGTTCGTATAGCTAGAATCTATCGTATAGGTCTTTACACGAATGACTTTCGACGAATCCCGGAATATAAGCCGATAAATTGCGAAATGGGATTCATCAGCAAAGACTGGATAATTTTTGCCACCTTGACTCCAAGAGCCGCTATTTTCTACAGTGCCATCGCAAGTATTCATACGCCATGCGAACTTTTCATTCTGCATTTCCTCGGTGGTCAGAACATGGGAATCGGCTGCATCACTCAACCCAAGCCTCGAACGGTCCGCATAATCGCAACCCTTCGCATAAACCCCGCTCGTCATCCCCCCATTAATCACTACGGAGTCCGCTATACTATAATTACCACTTGCCTTCGACGAAAGCGGATGAATCGCCGCAATCAAAGTATCATTTAACGCACCAAAATGAATCAATGATCCTTTGTTGATGTTATTCGTAACCGTTCCCGAATAAGCAATACCCGCAACAAAAGCTTTTGTAATTTCATCATTACCATTCAATTCAACACGTCCTTCATTTATACAGTTATTCACTTTTTTGGAATCCGTCACAACCCCCGCAACAACAACTTCTTCGGCACTCACCGGGACTCTGGCATAGACATTTCCATAATTTACGGTTTGCGCAATACTTCCGTTTGAACCAGACCCGACAACGCCTGCGACACGGACTTTCGTTTTCAGCGACTTCTTATTGACATAGTTCACGTCTGCATAATTCGCACTACTCACAACAGATGAATTCGAACCCGTACCGAGAATTCCACCTGCAAAGAAAAAAGCTCCCTTACTTGAATTCCAATCGCCTAACGCTGAATCCACCGCAACGTCAATACGTCCATAATTGAAGGCATTATAAACAGAGTCTTTGCGAGAATGGCCAACCAGCCCACCGATGTACGCCGAATTACGGGCATTGTAGTAAACATTCCCACGGTTCACCACATTGAAAAGTTTATTCGAAGACGAACTGCCATAGCCCACTAGGCCCCCCAATCTATATGCATCACGGTCGCTAAACTTGTAGAAACCATTGGGATAAATATTTCCCTCGTTCACGGAATTGTATATTTTATAGGTACTCGCCGCCTCGGCAATTAAGCCTCCCACATAGAATCCCTGCAAATCACGCTTATTGACAACACCATCCAGAACGACCGCCCCATCCGTATAAGCGATAAAGCCCGCATTATGAACATACAAAGCAGAGTCGCTCCCGATTTTTCCTTCGTTTATGCTGGAGGTGATATTGATTGTTCCCCGAATCTGCTTGCCCACAAAACCGCCACTCAGCCGATACGCCTCGACGTGCCCCCTATTAACACTTCCCGAAATTGTTACCTTCGACGGCTGAGACACATAAACACCTTCCGTTCCTACATAACCAAGAAATCCACCGGCACACCCTCTCAGTTTTGAACCGTAACGGGTCACATCGCCCTTATTTTCACTATTTTCTATAGTCAGTACGCCCTCGCTTATAGAAACAAAACCCCCTGCAACAAAGCCATTTGCAGAATCGGTATCCACGATACCCGTAGAATCAAGCCCCGAATACACATTTCCCTCATTGACCGTATTGCGAATATGTACCGTCGACCCAGAAAGTACGACTGAAATGATACCTCCCGACGAGCCATACTTCGCCGTTGTCGAAACAGAAGCATGATTGACACTGCTATCAATGACGATATGATCCCCACCCTGAGCATTTGCACTTCCCAGATATTCGGCATTCCCTAAAATACCCCCACAATACGCTCCAGTCACCTGTCCAAAGTTTTCCGACCCAACAATGGTACCCCCGTTATCGGCGACACTAGCAATTCCCCCGCCAAAATTCAAGGCAACCACCTTTCCATAATTTCGACTATTCCTGATGGTTCCACCGGCATACATAGGAACATACGATCCATTCTCACGCCTACTTCCTATATAGGGTTTTTCGAACCATCCCGCAATACCACCTACATAGACATCCTTGACGGTTCCGTGAAATTCACAGTTTACAATAGAATCACCATAAAAATATCCGACAATACCGCCCGTTATACTGTTCGACTTTAACAACCCCTGAATCCAGGCGTTTTCAATAGTCAGGTTCTTGACAACGCCGCCCCTACCGATGATTGCGAAAAATCCGCTACGGTCATACTTTTTAGGAGGAACGTAAACACCAGAAATTTTATGACCATTGCCATCAAATATTCCCTTATAGCCTACCGTGTCAGAAGAATCATTATATGCAATCGGAGTCCATTCGATAGTCTCGCTGCCGACCGAATCTTCCCAAACCACAATATCGTTCGTAAGAATAGCATTATAATCCAAATTTCCCTTGCCCACGTTGACAGCGAACCACGCGAGGTTCTCGGGGGTCGCAATTTCGTAGAACTCTTTGCCGTCAATTTCGCGGATGGCGGGTTTCTTGACGGAACCGTCCCAGTTGGCAAAAACCAGTGGGCATACAAATAAAAGGGCTGCAATTAGTTTTTTGAGCATAGAGTCCTCGTTGTGCTATCGGAGTAAATATAGCTAAAAACAACCGAAAAGTAAAGAAAAAAAAACAATTACGTATGCAGTGTGAGCTAAAGCAAGTTTCAGATTCTTTTATAATCAACACAAAGTGTTATATATGATTTTCATAAAACAGATTATACGATTTTCATAAACAAAACTATTTGTTTTTCATAAAAATTTAGCTATAGTCGGTTCCCTTTTGAACGTAGCCTCGCTTGCCAAAGACGCGGGAATATCCGTCATAACGGCTAACTCCTGGATTTCGATTCTTGAAGCCAGTTTTATACTTCTTCGCCTGCCTCCGTACTATAAGAATTTTTCGAAAAGAGTCATCAAATCGCCTAAAATCTATTTCTGCGACACGGGGCTGCTGTGCAATCTGTTGAACATTTTCAACCGGGAACAGTTGCAAAAAAGCGGATTGCGCGGAGCAATCTTCGAAAATTTCGTGGTTACTGAATACATGAAAAAAGCACTGTTTAAAGGCGAAGAACCGCAGCTCTATTTTTGGCGCGACACGAACCAGAATGAAGTCGACTTGCTTTGCGAAACCGATGGTGAACTGAGCGCTATCGAACACAAGAGTTGTCTATGGCGGAGACAATTCTTACCGCGGGGAAAATCAAAAATTCATCAGCTGGAAAGAAATATAAAAGCCCCGACAACTAACGTTGCGGGGCAATAGCTTACACTAAAATTATTTAGCAGACTAGAACACGACCAGGTCGTTCTTGTGAATCAGTTCGTCGGCGACATCCTTGCCCAAGAGTTCATGAATCTGGGTGGTCTTCTTGTGAAGCACAAGTTTCAAGGTTTCGCTGTCGAACTTCGCGACACCGCGTGCCACCGGCTCGCCGGTCTCGCTCAAGACTTCAATCAGGTCGCCCTTGTCAAAGTGCTTCTTGACGGCGCAAACACCTACGGGGAGCAGGCTCGAATGCTTTTCGCGCAAAGCCTTCACGCCACCTTCGTCCACCACCACGGCCCCGCGCGGAGTCGTAATGAAGCTGAGCCAGCGCTGACGGCTGTTGAGCTTTTTCTTGGAACCTACAAAGAGCGTTCCCTGCGCATTTTCAAAAATCACCTGGTGCGGCAATACCTTCATGCCG
>JAFXLS010000100.1 GCA_017530965.1 Fibrobacter sp. | reverse complement strand
CGCTGACGAACGATGATGTTGCCAGCCTTGACGACTTCGCCCGCATACTTCTTAACACCAAGGTACTTGGCGTTACTGTCGCGGCCGTTACGTACTGAACCTTGACCTTTCTTATGAGCCATGGATTATACCTCCTTAGCCTTACGCAGAGAGTTCTTCTTGACCTTGGCGGGCTTCGGGAGACCCTGGGCAATCTTTTCCTTGCGAGTCAGAGGCACATTCTGCACCTTCTGCTTGGCGAGGGCAGCCACGCGAGCGCGGTTGCGATCGATAACCTTGGAGTCGACCTTTGCGGATTCTGCGCCGGAGCGAAGTTCCGTAACCAGCACCTCGGTATAGCCCTGACGATGACCGTTACGACGTTCGTAACGGGTACGGCGCTTCTTCTTGTAAACGATGACGGTGTCATACTTGCCGTGAGCAAGCACTTCAACCTTCACGGAGGCGTCGTTCAGGACAGGGGTGCCGATTTGCACTTCTTTTCCTGCGAAAAGAAGAACGGACTTGAGCTCCAGTTCGGAACCAACAGCGGCATCGAGCGTGGGGACCTTGTAAGCCTTGCCCAGCTCAACTTTATACTGGAAACCACCTGTTTCAACAATAGAATACATTTTTGTAATCCTTTTTTGGTTGCTATTGGGACCCCAAATGTAGCAAAATTCACCTATTTGTAAAGACACGGGGCGTTACTTTTTCTAAATTTCCACTCAAAATTTCATAAAGGACACTCGAATGAGCAAGATTTTGAGCCTTGACGGCGACTGGCAGATGATTTGGGACACCGAAGATGCCGGTATTTCTAATCGTTGGTACGCTACTTACCCCAAAGACACCCAGGAAGTGCAAGTTCCCCACATTTGGGAAAGGGCTTTTGACAAGCTTTTGATGTCGCACGACTGCGCCTTCTATTTCAAGCGTTTTACCATCGATGACGAAAAACAGGTCGCAAAGCGCATTTTCTTGCGTTTTGAACGTATTGCCAGCCATGCCACCGTTTGGCTGAACGGCAAGCTTTTGGGCACCCACTTCGGCGCCTACACTCCTTTTATTATTGAACTTCAGAAGGCTTTGAAGCTCGGCGAAGAAAACGTGCTCTGCGTGCGCGTGGCCAACATGGGCGCCCTCAACAGCCGCATCGACTTCGGCCGCGAAAGCGCCGACGGTGCCGACGACCGTTTTGTCCACCCGGGCGAACTGCCGGTGGGCCTCCCCTGGACCCAGTACCCCTTTGGCGGTATTTTCGGCCATGTGGACCTGATTCTCGGTACCGCAGCCTTTATTTCTGACGTGAAGCTCGAACCCGATGCCGACACCCAGCGCATCGCCTGCGAAATCAGCTTCAACAACCCCCGCGGCTTCCAGACCAGGCTCCGCGTGCTCATGCGTAACCCCGATGGTGACGTTTACGAGCAGTTCGTGAACAACCTGAAGCTCGACAAGGAAAACATGACCCAGCGTTTTGTTTTCGAAGTCAAGGAACAGCAGCGTCACAAGTTCCAGTGGAGCCCCGAACACCCCAACGTCTACGCCATTGAATTCCAGATGGAAATCAAAGCCGGCAAGGAAAAGGACGGCAAGGAAATCAAGCGCGCCGAATACGCGTTCCCCGTGGTGCGCACCTTCGGTTTCCGCAAGTTCGACTGTCTTAAGGGCGACTACTACCTGAACGACCAGATTTTGAAAATCCAGGGCATCTCCTACAACCAGCAGTGGAGCGAAGGTGGCCTTTGGACATTCGACAACCCGAAGCTGGAAAAGGACCTGCAGGCTGTGAAGGCCGCCGGTTACAACGCTATCCGCAGCTGCGGCGCCCCGCTTTCGAACCAGGCCCTCGACATTTGCGACAAGCTGGGCCTTATCGTGTTCCAGGAATTCCCGATCCACACCATGAGGTCTACCGCCCAGGGTCTTGAAATCGTCAAGAAACTGATCAACGACATCGTGGCCGAACAGCACAACCACCCCTGCATTGGCGCATGGGTCATGGGTGCCGAAAACGGCACGCTCCTGCTGCAGAACGGCAACAAGCTGTTGAACGCTATTAGCCCGGTGGACATGACCCGTCCGGTCATTAGCAACCTGAACAGTATCTACATCGATAACGAAGGCAACTTCCGCAAGGATACCGGCAAGCTCCTGCCCGTCTCTGTCGACAAGATTTCGACCTACGCAACGCTCCGCATGAACCCGCGCATGACGCCCAACGCCGCCTACACGCACTTCTTGGCACACAGCTTTGACCGCGACGCCGAAGAAATTTCCGTGCCGGATACGGGCCTCGGCGATAGCCACTTCCAGGACGAAGAAGAAAATGTTGTCAGCGACATCAACAACAAGATGCTGGTGACGCTCAAGAACCACACGCTTCTCCCGGAAACGGCCACCAACATCAAGGGACCGCGCAGCTCCAAGAACCAGAAGGCCATCAAGAACGCCATCAAGGCTGTCGAAACCTTCGTGGAAAGCGACATGTCCATTTGGAAAGACTACAAGAGCTTTGTGGCCGACGCGAACCGCATCGCCATCAAGAGTAAGCTCGATCAGATTACCGCTCTCCAGAGTAACCCGCAGATTGCCGGTTTCTTCCTGGACCAGTGGGCCGACTGCGGCACCGAATTTGACGGTCTGTGCGATGAAAACCGCGTCAGCAAGGGTTTCGAAGAATTCTCCAAGGAAATCACGACTCCGAGCCGCGCCCTCGTGAGCGAACTGGAACACGTGGTCGCCCCGCAGAGCGAAATCAGTTTCCAGGTGACGCTTTTGAACAACAGCCGTTACGAAGATGTTTCTGTCGAAGTCAAGCTGGTGGACGACAATGGCAAGGAACTTGCTACCGACAAGATTTCCCCTGAAGAACCCGCCGGCAAGACCAGCCTTACGCAGATGGGCATTTGCACCATGATGGCTCCGCGCGCCGAAGGCAAGTACAAGCTGCAAGTAACGCTTATCAATGACGGCAACAGGATTCACACCACCGAAGAAGACCTGATTGTCATCGCCGAAGCCGACGTGAAGAACGCCATCAAGAAGGTTTGCTTCTTGGACAACAGCGAAGAATCCAGCGATGCTCTGGCGGCTCTCACCGGCCCGGAACAGGTGATCTTCACTGCGAACCTGAGCTCCTGGCCCGACGAAATTCTGGACAAGATTGTAGACGTGGTGAAGAACGGCGGCAAGACTCTCTTGCTTTCGGACTTGACCCAAGAAGATATCGACTACATGAACCAGAGCCACCAGTTCGACTGCAACATCGAATCTCACTGGAGTACGGGTGCAAACGAACTCAGCCTGCACTACCTGCCCAAGGGTTCCGAACTTGCACCGGTATTTGGCGAAGCCTCTGTGCTTGACAGCAACGCAGCAGCCATTATGCCGAGCATCTCTCTGAACGAACTGCCGGGCGCCAAGGTGTTCGCACGCTCTGTCACCCTGAAGGACGGCGAAGTCAAGACCGGTTCTGACCTGCAGCTCTACCCGTTCGGTAACGGCAAGATCATGTTCAACCAGTTCAACGTTTTCGAAGGATTGGAAACCAACGTGCTCGCCGACAAGCTGTTTGCAACGATTGTGAATTTGCTGTAACAGCTTAGAACAAAATAAAAAGGACTCGGTGCTCCCCGAGAGAGAAGGAATGCACCGAGTCTAAACACCCAAGTCCGATACCTTGCAACAATTCCACTGCGTCGCGGGTAATAACAAACCTGTACTATAGTAACTTACACTCCATTGTGATAAAAATCAAGTTTTCACAAGGTAAAACAATTGAAACATTTTTAAAAATGCTCAAAAAAGGATAAAAACGGCTTATGACTTGCTCCAATTTGAAATATTCCAATTTGGAAGAATACTCTGACCTTTTGGCCAAAAACGCCCAGAAGGCAAGCAAGACGCTCCGTACCCTGCCGGGTGAAAAGCGCAGCGCCGTGCTGAACCGCGTCGCCCAAATTTTGCGCGACCGTAAGCCAGAAATCCTTGCTGCAAACAAGATGGACCTGGAAGCCGCCGCCGGAAAGCTCGACGACTCGAAGATGGACCGCTTGACTTTGAACGACGCCCGCATCGAAGCCATGGCCAAGGGCGCCGAAGAAATTGCCTCTTTTGCCGATCCGCTGAACAAGGTGCTCGAAAGCCGCGAACTCAAGAACGGCATCAAGATTAGCCGTGTGGCCGTGCCTATCGGTTCCGTGTTCTTTATTTTTGAAAGCCGCCCCAACGTGACCATCGACGGAGCCTGCCTCTGCTTCAAGGCGGGCAACGCCGTGATTCTGCGCGGCGGTAAGGAATCGCTGAATTCCGCAAAATGCCTCGCCGGCATCTTCCACGAAGCCCTCGCCAAAGAAGGCATCGACCAAGACGCCGTGCAGCTCGTGACCGAAACGAGCCACGACCTGGTGGGCATGCTCCTGCAGCGTAACGACTGCCTCGACCTCGTGATTCCCCGCGGTGGCGAACGCCTGATCCGTGCAGTCGTGGAACAGAGCAAGATTCCCGTGATTAAGCATTTCAACGGCATTTGCCACGTGTACGTGGACAAGTCTGCCGATATGGACAAGGCAGTGAACATTCTCATCAACGCCAAGACGCAGCGCACCGGCGTGTGCAACGCCATGGAATGCGTGATTATCGACCGCCATATCGATGATGCCACTACCAAGAAGTTGATCGATTGCCTCGCCGACCGTGGCGTGGAACTCTTTGGCAACAAGGACGCCCAGAGCCACGACAGCCGCATCAAGGACATTGGCGACGACAGCAATTACCACCACGAATACCTCGCCCTCAAGGCAAGCGTGAAGTTCGTCGACAACGTCGCCGAAGCCTGCGACCATATCGAAAAGAACAGCAGCCGCCACACCGAAGCGGTCGTCGCCGAAGACGCAAGCGTTCAAGACTACTTTGTCGCAAACGTGGACAGCAGCAGCGTGATGGTGAACGCCAGCACCCGCTTTGCCGACGGTGGCGAATACGGCCTCGGCGCTGAAGTGGGCATCTCTACCGACAAGTTGCATGCCCGCGGCCCCATGGGCGTGGAAAGCCTCTGCAGCTACAAGTGGATTCTCCGCGGCAACGGCCAGGTGAGAGGTTAATCATGAAATTTGATGAACTGATTAAAGAAGTAAAGTTCGAGGTTGAAGTCGACGGAGTGAAGCTTGCGCCGGCAATCGTTCAAGATGCCGACAAGGGCGACGTGCTCATGATGGCCTGGATGAACGAAGAAGCCCTCCGCCGTACGCACGAATGTGGCGAAATGGTTTTCTGGAGCCGTAGCCGCAAGGAATACTGGCACAAGGGCGACACCAGCGGAAACGTGATGACCGTGGTGGAATGGGCTGCCGACTGCGACAGTGACGCCTTGCTCTTTAAGGTTCGCATGCAGGGTCCGCAAGTCGCTTGCCACACAGGCGCAAGAAGTTGCTTTTTCAAAACTTGCGAAGATTAATCCAACCCAGTCACCCTGGAAGAACCCTGGAGTGCAACGACAGGGGACTGATAGGGTCCATAGATTCTATCACTCCCTACGGTCGCTCCAGAATGACACATAAACTCATCCCTCTGCTAGTACTCTTCTTTGCCAGCATTTCCTTTGCCCAAGACCGTCACCAGTTGGGCAGCAACTACTACACCTACCCCACCCCGACTGCCAAGTACACCAAGGCTCCCACAGGCTACAAGCCCTTCTACGTGAGCCACTACGGTAGGCACGGCAGCCGTTTCCACCATACCGCAAGCGATTACACAGCGCTTTACACGACTCTTGCCAAAGCCGATTCCGCAGGCAAGCTCACGGGCCTCGGCAAGAGCCTTCTTGAACGCGCCAAATTTCTTAATGATTACGCCGCCCCGCGTGCGGGGGACCTCACCCAGCTCGGCGTGGCCCAGCACCAGGGAATCGCGAAGCGCATGGTAAAAAATTTCCCTGAAGTCTTCAAGAACGACGCCTACATCGAAGCTTACGCCAGTACCAGTGTGCGCTGCGTCGTCAGCATGGCCGCCTTTCTCGAAGAACTCCGCGCCCAAAAGCCGAAGGTCGAAATTCACCAAGAATCGGGCAAATACCTGATGAGTTTCATCAGTCCGCTTGATTTCGGCAAGATTATCAACGAATCAAACACGCCCGCCTGGCAAAAGGAAAACGCAAAGCTCTACAGCCATGTGAACACGGACCGCATGATGCGAGCGATTTTCAGCGATTCCAATTACGTCAAGAAGAACGTAAACGCAGGTGACCTCTACACTAAAATCTACGAGATCGGCAACAACCTGCAAGGCACACCCGAAATCGAATTCAGTTTCGACGACCTGTGGACCGATGCAGAGCTCTATGAACGCTGGCGTGCGCAGAATGCCTGGTGGTACAGCGTTCTCGCCAACAATCCCTTCGGCAAAAAAGAGGGCCTTGAAAACGCACGTCCGCTCCTGAAGAATGTTCTGGACGAAGCCGACAAGGTAATTGCAGCAGACACCGCAAAAGCAGACAAGACATCCGCAAAAGATGCCAAAGCGAAAAAGACATCGGCAACGCTTCGCTTCGGTCATGACACCGTGATTATCCCCTTCACCGCCCTCCTGCAACTCGAAAAAGATTCGCTGAAAGCAGGTATCGAAACCGCCGATATGGAAAACCTGCACAAGGTATGGCGCGACTACGAAATCACCCCGATGGCCGCCAACGTACAGCTCGTATTCTACAAGTCAAGCAAGAAGGGCGCCCCGATTCTTGTGAAGGTGATGCTCAACGAAATCGAGCAAAAGCTGCCCGTGACATGCGATTCAGCGACAATAAAGAACTGTCCCGCAGCACCTTATTACCGCTGGGACGACGTAAGAGCATTCTATCGGAAAAACTAAGACAAATCCTCGCCAACGCGAGGCTTTTTTATTATTTTATCGCGAAAAAAAAACGAGGAGAAACATGAACAAATTATTTCCACTTATTGTGATTCCTTTATTTATGCTCGCCTGCGGTGATGACAAATCTTCATCTGCCAGTGATGACGAACTTTCCTCTTCTTCGGAAGAAGCTTCTATCGAATCGTCTTCGGACGAGGAAATCGTTAGTTCGTCTTCTGAAAAAAAGGAAAATCAGAATTCTTCTTCAAGCGTTCAAGAAGCAAATTCTTCTAGCGACAAGGGGGAATCATCATCCTCAGAAGTAAAAGAAAAATCTTCTTCGTCGATGGATATCATTTCTGAAGACGGATGGATTACTACTGTGAAAATTGATAATTTTTCATTTTTTGATGAAAAATATCTGAGATATTACTTCCTTGAAGAAGAATGCGACTACGATTCCACCACTAATACGTTCAAATGGGTTACCGAAGACTACACGGGCGTATTTAACAGGTATGATAGATCAATACTAGAAGACAAATTCAATGGTGATTCTCTTAAATACATGATTTGGCACTCCTTCGGATTCAAGATTTCTAACGACACTCTTTACGAATGCGATTATATCGGAGACGCCTGCGAAACCATAGAAACCGCAACAGTATACGTCGGCACTTCCAAATCTATTTTTTCAACATGGGAATGTGTCGGAAGAATTTATAAAGGAGAATACTCTGAAATACCATCCAACTATAAAATTACCCTTACACTGGCACCTCAGCAGAGAACCATAACAACACGCAGCAAAATCAAGGGATCAAAATACACACCCGAACCACGCCAATATTGCGGCGTCATCTATGATTTATTTAATGATGAGCAAAGAGAAGAGCTCTGCAACAATAAACTTCAAAACATTCAGGCTCTTTCGACTGACACAGTCTTTATAAGCAACGACATGTGGATTCTCGCCAAGGATTTAGATAAGGCAGACCTTTCCGTAAACGACCAAATCTTCGAAGTATCATTCAACCACATATTAGAGATGGACCCCACGCAAATTTCAACATTCACTAAAAAAATAACCTATCAAGGAAGCACCTGCACTTGGTGGCAAAAAAATGTTGAAATAACGCAAGAGTACTGCGAAAACGGCGACCACAGCCAAGATAACGTTGAAAGCGAATTCAGCAACATCCATCGAACATTCATCAAACAACTTCAAGGATCTAGCGACAACGACAACGAATTCGAAGAATGCACCAAGCAATTCAACCTGAAATAAGAATTCAATAAAGGGAAATCCCCCGCATCGGCGAGGGATTTTTTGTGTTTAAGGGTTCTGGTGTACTTCGTCTTGTCGCGGACGATTCTGGTCCGCAGGGTGACTCCATTCTGGGAGCCGTCTATGCGCAGCGTTCTGAGCCTTGCGCTTTCTTTTGCGTCGTTTTTAGCCATAACGGCCTCCTTACAAACAAATATAATTTTTTAGATTTACGTTGGAAAGGCTTTATACGAGGTGAACATTATGAAAAAGCTATTTGCATTTGCAATGACTAGTGCTATGCTTATCGCCTGCAGCGATGACAATTCTTCGTCGGCAAATGACGTCGAACAATCATCTTCTTCGGAAGAAGTAGTCACAGAATCTTCTTCAAGTGCTCAAGAGGCATTTTCCTCTAGCAACCAGGCCACATCCTCTTCAAGTAATCAAATCATTTCAGATCTCGGCGACAACAAATTCGTCATAAAGCAGATTCCTACATTCGGCGAGCTAGATGGCAAACCTTATTTTTATACGACACAGCCAAGATGCATATATAAAAATGGCATATTCACCTTAAAGCCCGACACTTCAGACAACGCATACTTCTATACGATTGCCAACGACACGCTCACACTTAACCATGTAGATTTAGACAAGGTTCTTGCAGGTGCTTATGAAGAGCCCAGCGCAAAGGAGACCTATTACGGAAAGAATACAGCACTCGAAAGCGAGTGGGAACGTCTTTGCTATTACAGCCTAGGCGATGACTATATAGACTGCACTCAAAAATATTCCTACCTCATATCAAGGGATACCATTTATATCGTCCTAAGCTACCCCATTGATTATGACTACGAGATTTTTCACCTTATTGAACAAATCACGCATATAGCATTAGGAGACTATGACGAAATGAGCGTTGCGGAAATTTCCGCAAAGTATGCCGAAAATGGAGTTTCCATTGATTCATCCAACGCAAAAATCTTAATAACAATAAAAGATAAAGGCTCCTTCTCCATCGATGAAATGAAAATGTCCATTGTCAACAGAGAAGATGTTTCTGCACAAATTTCTGTTTCGTCCGGAGAAAAGAAATGTTCTTACACAGCATCATATAATCAAAATCCCGTAAAGTACTGCTCTGAAGAATATCTTCCCTACCTAAAAATTGATTCCTACGATGGTTATGTCTACGCCTATCGACTGAGCAATGATGAAGAATTCGACGCCTGCCTAGAGAGCCTATTTGATTGAGTTTTGATCTAACGCAAAATATTCGTCGTCATGGTTTCAAGCGCCTGCTGCTTGCAGTTTCGGGCGGGTTAGATTCTATTTGTTTGGTGCATTATTTTATTTGCAACAAAGAAGCTTTGGGCATTGAATGGCTAGGAATTGCGCATGTACATCATGGACTGCGCGAAGGAACCGCCGACCGCGACGCCGCATTTGTTGAAGCTTTCGCGAAAACGCATAACATTCCGTTTTTCTTGAAAAAGTTGGACGGCGAAGCGCTAAAAAACGCCGAAGGATCACTCGAAGAAAACGCACGAGATGCCAGGTACAAGGCACTACAAGAAGCGGCCGAAAACTGCGACGTTATCGTCACAGCGCATCATGCAGGAGACCAAGCGGAAACCATGTACATGCGACTCCGCCGAGGAACAACGCTTGCGGGGCTTAGAGGAATTCAAGAAACAAGAGAATTGTTCGATGTGGAGTGTGAAATGTGGAATGAAAAAGAGATCACTACACATTACGCACCACACATTACACATTTTATCTACCGTCCTCTGCTAAACACGACTCGGGCGGAACTTCTTGCTTATGCACGCGAAAATAATCTTGAGTGGTGCGAAGACGAAAGCAATTCCGATGTAAAGTTCGCACGGAACAAGGTGCGACACGAATTCCTCCCCCACCTGGAAGAAACCAACCCAGGTGCAACAATGCAGCTTTGCAGAATTGCCCCGCTTGCCGACAAGGCATACACAAAGGTGATTGCGAAATGCGACGCTATTTTCCGAGAGACCCTTCGACAGGCTCAGGGTGACACGACTCCATTCTCACACCTCACTCCTCATACCATCATCGCTTTGAACAAGAAGGCTCTCCGCAAAATTCTGCGGGAGCATGCCAATGCCAACCTATCCGAAATGTTCCGGTTATGGCTTTCGGAGCAGGGATTCCGCTTCCCGATTGGGTTCTTTTATGACCAAAAAGAGCCTGCACATGTTAAAATTCCCGTACGCGCCGCTTACCGCAAGCGTTCTATCGTCAAAAACGGCTCTACCGTCTTGATTTGCGAATTTGAAAGCGTCGAGGCAGCCCTAAAATTTGTATCTTGCAAGTGAACGTATAAAAGGATTTTATGAGTCAAGGAAAACCTACTCCCCCCTACCGTAGCAAGAACTTTATCATTTTGTTGGTGATGATTCTTTTGTTGTTCGTCATGTTCCCGCTTGCAGGGAAAGACGGCGAAAACGACATTACGCGCACCGAATTTTTGGCCATGATGGGAGATTCCACCAAGGTCATTACCGAACTTTCGCTCCAGAAGACCCCCGATGGCGTGATTATCGAAGGTAAGCGCGAAATGAGTGCCGAAGAAAAGGCCGAAGCGAAAAAGAACCAGAGCGCTCTCGCCCGCTTCACCAAGTCTACCGACAACGGCAACACTAAAGCTTTCCGCAGCCACATGCTCGAAGTGAGCAACGACCAGATTACCGCCTGGGAAATGTTCAAGGGCGTCAAAGTCAAGGTCATTCACGAATCCAGCACCTGGCTCGACACGATTGTCGCATTCTTGCCCGCAATTCTCTTGATTGTATTCTTCTACCTGATGATGAACCGCCAGATGGGTGGCGGCGGCAAGGGTCCGTTCAGCTTTGGCAAGAGCCAGGCAAAACAGTTGAACGGTAAGCAGAAGACCACCTTTAACGATGTAGCCGGCTGCGACGAAGCCAAGCAAGATTTACAGGAACTCGTCGAATTCTTGAAGGACCCGAAAAAATTCGATGCCCTCGGCGGACGTATTCCGAAGGGTGCATTGCTCGTTGGCCCTCCGGGTACCGGTAAGACGCTCCTTGCCCGCGCTGTTGCAGGCGAAGCAGGTGTGCCGTTCTTTAGTATGTCCGGTTCTGACTTTGTGGAAATGTTCGTGGGCGTGGGCGCTAGCCGCGTGCGCGACCTCTTTGAAACCGGCAAGAAGAACGCCCCGTGCATTCTGTTCATCGACGAAATCGACGCCGTAGGTCGCCAGCGTGGTGCTGGTCTCGGTGGCGGTCACGATGAACGCGAACAGACTTTGAACCAATTGCTGGTGGAAATGGACGGCTTTACCGCCAACGAAGGCGTGATTTTGATAGCCGCAACCAACCGCCCCGACGTACTCGACAAGGCACTGCTCCGCCCCGGCCGCTTTGACCGTCAGATTGTGGTGGGTCTCCCCGACCTGAAGGGCCGCGAAGAAATCTTGAAGGTTCACCTGAAAAAGCGTAAAGTTCCCCTGGCAGACGACGTAGACGTGAAGGCCGTCGCAAAGGGAACTCCTGGTCTTGCAGGTGCAGACCTCGAAAACCTGGTGAACGAAGCCGCCCTCTTGGCTGCTCGCTTCAACAACAAGAAAGTCACGATGCTCGACTTCGAAGAAGCCCGCGACAAGCTCAGCATGGGTGCCGAGCGCCGCACGCTCCTGATGACCGACGAAGAAAAGCGCCACACCGCTTACCACGAAGCTGGCCACGCTTTGATGACGCTCTTGTGCAAGCATTCTGACCCGCTCCACAAGATTACGATTATCCCGCGCGGTCGCGCCCTCGGCGTGACCATGAGTCTGCCCGAACGCGACCAAGTAAGCTACAGCCGCGAATACGCCGAAGAACGCATCATGATCATGATGTCTGGCCGCCTCGCCGAACTCATCTTCTTCAACCACCAGAGCACGGGCGCCAGCAACGACATTCAGCGCGCTACTGAACTCGCCCGCAAGATGGTAACGGAATGGGGCTTCGACGACGAAATCGGACCGGTATGCTACAGCCGCACCGACGGCGAAGTGTTCCTCGGACGCGAAATTAGCAAGCCGAAAGAAATGTCCGAAATGATGGCCGAAAAGATCGACAATGCGGTGAACAACCTCATCAAGCGTCTCGATTTGGCCGCCAAGAAACTCATCGAAGAGAACAAGGACAAACTCATCGACCTCGCCGAAGCGCTGTTCGAATTCGAAGTGCTCGACCGCGAAGAAATTGACCGCGTGATGGCCGGCGAAAAGCTGACCGGTACCAAGAAGAGCCGCCAGTACAAGGCTCTCGAAGAAATGGAAGCGAAGAAGAAACGCGAAAACACTCCGCCTCCTGACCCGGGCAAACAACCGCCCGTTGCCCCGGTTACAGACGCCCCCGTTGCAGAAATCAAACCCGCCCCCGCTGCCGGAACCACTCCGGCAAATGATGGCGAAGCCCATACCGAAACGCTGAAATCTTCTGAAGAAGCAAAACAGGAAAACTCATAATGTTCAAAGAAGTTCTGGATCATAGCCGCTCTCTCCCCTGGAAAATCGGGAACAAGGTTTTGCCTTGCAAGACCCCGCTGATCATGGGTATCGTGAATGTGACTCCGGACAGTTTTTTTGACGGTGGCAAGCACAACAAGCCTGACGCCGCTTACGAACACGCCATGATGCTTTTGGATCAGGGCGCCGAAATTCTGGACATCGGTGGCGAAAGCAGCCGTCCGGGAAGCGCCCCTGTCAGCCTGCAAGAAGAACTGGACCGCGTCTGCCCCGTGGTAGAACGCCTGGCCAAGCTCGCCAAGGAACGCGAATTCTATATCTCAGTCGATACAGTCAAAGCCAAGGTAGCCGAAGAAACCATGAAGCTCGGGGCCCACATCATCAACGACATTAGCGCCTGCGCCATGGACCCGAACATGCTCCAGACGGTTGCAGATACCAAGGCCGCCGTGGTACTCAACCACATCCGCGGAAACTTCGGCACCATGCAGCAGGACTTCAAACCATACACGAATGTGGTGCAGGAAGTCCGCGAAGAACTCTTGTCGCAGGTGAAAAAGCTTTTGGACCTCGGCGTCGAACGCGAAAAGATTTGCATTGACCCGGGCATTGGATTCGGAAAAACCGCTCAGGACAACATCGATTTGATGAAATCCACCGAAGAATTCCTGAAAGACGGCTACCCCGTTCTCATCGGGACCTCGCGCAAGTCTTATATTGGTAAAATGCCCGGCCTCGAAAACAGCGACCGCCTGATTCCGACCGTTACGGCAGGAATCGTTGCCGTACTCGGTGGCGCCAGCTGCGTTCGCGTGCACGATGTGAAAGAGGCCAAGGAATCTCTGCTGTATTTGGAGGCGTTAAGAAATGATTCTGTTTAAGCTATTCGGGATTATCGATGTGCGTCCGGCAGATATTCTGGACGTGCTCCTGATATCCATCATCATCTACTACATCTTCTTGCTGTTCCGCGGTACACGCGCCGCCCAGATGATTTTCGGTGGATTGCTCTTGATTCTTGCCTGGATTATTGCACAGTGGTGGGAACTCCACACCGTCGTGTGGCTTATCAGTAACCTTGCGACACTTGGTATTATCGCCCTCGTGATTCTTTTCCAGCCCGAAATTCGAAGCGCCCTTACCCGTATCGGTCAGGCCGCCAGTAAGCTAGACTTTCACAACCTGTTTTTCCATTCCAGCGGCCTCGACGAAATCACCAAGACTATCGCCAGCGCTGCCCAAGATTTAGCGAAGACCCACACGGGTGCCCTGATTGTGCTTGAAAAGCGCGTGGGTCTGCGTAACTACGCCGACACAGGTGAAATCTTGGATGCCCGAATCAGCTCTAGACTTTTGCGCGCCCTCTTCTTCCCGAATTCCGCTTTGCACGATGGTGCCGTGATTATGAACAGCAAGCGCATTATTGCCGCCGGCTGTATCTTGCCTATGCCCACGGGTAACGCAGAAAAAGAAGCTGGCTACGGCATGCGTCACCGCGCCGCCAAGGCACTTGCCGCCGAATGCGACGCCCTTGTGATCGTGGTGTCCGAAGAAACGGGTTACATTTCAATCGCCTACCGTAACACGCTGCGCAGAAACATCAGCGTCGCCGAACTCAAGCAAGAAATCATTCGCCACTGGGGCGAACTCTTTAACGATGTCCGCGAATCGGCAAAGACCGAAACCGCCGAAGAAAAAGCTGGCTAAAGTGTCATCCTGAGCGCAATCGAAGGATCTAAGGAAAATTTATGGCAAACGAAAACGAAGATCAGTTGAAGAATAAGCGCAAGAAAAAGAACATCGCCATTCTCGTGTTGATGTTCCTCTTGCTGGTGACCCTTTTTATTGTGCAGTGCCACTTGGACCAGATCAAGCAAGAAGCACTTGCCAAGGAACAAGAAACCGCTCTTGAATTGCAGCGCCGCCAGACGCTCGATAGCTTGCGCGCTTTGGAACAGGCTCGCGCCGACAGCATCCGTATGGCCGATTCTTTGGCAAAACTTAGCGCCGATAGTGCCCGTATCGCCGATAGCCTGCGCATTGCAGATTCTTTGGCAGCACTCCAGAACAACGTGAACCGAGACAGCATTCGCCACGTACGCGACAGCCTGAACCGCATCAAGGATAGCCTTGCCGCTATCGACAAAGCCCGCGCCGATAGCCTGCAACGCATCGCCGATTCTTTGGCTGCCATCGAAAAGGCAAAGGCCGATTCGCTCGAAAAGAAGCGCATTCAAGACAGTATCCGTGCTGCCGACCAGGTGCCGCCAATCGCCGAAATCGCACCGCCTGCAGGCCGTTACTACGACCCCATCAAGCTCAAGGTCAAGTGCGAAGAAATCAAGTGTAAGACATTCCTCTCTATTGGCGATACGCTCCACGCTCAAGAAGCAGGCAAGGCCATTGAATACAACAAGACTGGAAGCGTATTCTTCTATGCCGAAGATTCCGTGGGCAACCGCTCTGCTTGGGAAGAAGCCAAGTACGACATGGCTAGCGACAACATTTGCGGCAAGAACGCCTACCCCGTTCCGCTCGGCGGCAAGACCGTCTGCGTAGACGCTTACGAATACCCGAACAAGGCCGACGAGCTCCCCCGCGACATGGTGAGCCAGGAACAGGCAGCAAGCTTGTGCCAGCAAGAAGGCAAGCACCTTTGCAGCCTCGCCGAATGGCAGGCCGCTTGCAAGAGCAAGGACAACACTCGCTACAGCTACGGTGACAGCTACAAGCAGAACAAGTGCAACACTAACACCAAGGCAGCCAAGCGCAGCGGCCGTAAGGAACAGTGCCGCAGCTGGTACGGCATGTACGACATGAACGGAAACCTTTGGGAATGGACATCGACCACGAGCAAGGATCACCCGAACATGTACTTAGTCGCTGGCGGTGCATGGAACACCAACAACGAAAGCAAGTGCACCGACAGCAAGTTCAGCTTCTATCCGCAGAACCAATACCCCAGCGTCGGCTTCCGCTGCTGCAAATAAGATTTTCAATTTGATAAAACAAAAAAGGAATCACGAACGTGATTCCTTTTTTTATTACAGAAATAGCGGGGCATAGCCCCGCTATTTTCGTTGTTTAGGAGATGAGATCCTTCGACTCCACGCCTCACGGCGTTTCGCTCAGGATGACACCTCCTACGGTCTACTTCCTACCGTCTACTAACTCACCAGCATCATGGAGAACACCATGACGAACAGCGCGACGGTTTCGCCGACGCCGAGCACCATGAGGTAGTTCACGAGGCCCTTGCCGGTTTCACCGAGGGCGTTGCAGGCGTCAGCAGCGGACTTGCCCACGTACCAGGCAGATGCCATCATGCCGATGCCACCGAAGATGCCCACACCCAGGTATGCAGCCCAGTTGGCCGGAGCCGCCTGGGACTTGTTCAGGATGTACATCATCAGCAACATGCCGTAGATTG
>JAFXLS010000099.1 GCA_017530965.1 Fibrobacter sp. | reverse complement strand
GACTTCCTCGCTCGCAAGATCAACGTGTCTGACTTCGGCGTTGTGTACGGCGGCGCTCAGAAGAACATCAGCTGCGCTGGCGTGACTGTCACCATCATCAAGAAGGGCCTCCTCGGCAAGGTGAACCGCACCATCCCGACCATGCTCAACTTCCAGACCCACATCGACGCTGCCAACATGTTCAACACACCTCCGGTATTCGCCGTGTACGTGATGAACCGCACCCTCAAGTGGCTCAAGGAATTCGGTGGCGTGGACGCTATCGAAAAGGTGAACCGCTCCAAGGCCGCTCTCCTTTACAGCGCCCTCGACAACTCCAAGGTGTTCGTCGGAACCGCTGCTAAGGAAGACCGCTCCATCATGAACGTTCCGTTCGTGTTCAACAAGGACGTGGTTGCCGCTGACAAGGCTGACGATCTCGCTAAGGAATTCCTCGAATTCGCAAAGGCTCGCGGTCTGCAGCAGCTCAAGGGGCACCGCTCTGTGGGTGGCTTCCGTGCTTCCATTTACAACGCAATGCCGGTCGAAGGCGTGCAGGCTCTCGTTGACTGCCTCGGCGACTTCGAAAAGAAAGTTCTCGGCTAATTAGCCAAGAACTTGGACTTGAGCGACAGCGAAAGTCCAACGTTTTAAGGCTAAGCCAAGAGTGTCATCCTGAGCTCCGTCGCAAGACGGAGTCGAAGGATCTAAAAAAATTTAAGCCTCGGTGAAAACCGAGGCTTTTTCGTTTATAAGAAAGAGATGCCCGGTCAAACCGGGCATGACATTTCAAAAATTAGTCTTCGCTTTTCTTGAACTTGTTCACCACGTCAGGCACAATGTCCATGACCTTGGAGACAAGCGAACTATCCTTGCTAATGGGCATCACGCGCACGTCGTCGCCCTTAATCACGAGGAAGGCAACCGGTTCCACCGAGGCGCCACCGCCAGAGGCAGAAGTATCCCCCTTGGACTGGTGACCACCAAAACCGAAGCCCACCGACACGCGGCTCACGGGCACAACGGTAGATTCACCGGCCTGAATGGGGTTACCGATAACCGTTTCTGCCTTAGTGATGAAACGGAGCTTTTCCAAAAGAGTTTCTGCAAGTTTTTCAATAGCCATGATTTTAATATAACAAATAAAAGTTAAAAGCGCGCCTCAAAAATGCGGTCGCTGGCGGTAAAGAACGTGCGTTCCAAGTCCGGCCAAGACATATAGCCCCAGACAACGGCGACTCGCCCACCGGACAAGCGACTTGCGATTCCGTAAGAGCCTTCGCCCGCTTCAAAGTAAACGCAGTCATTTGCCGTAACAATTTCGTTCGGAGTCACCTGTTTAAGACTCGACGCCCACTTTTCATACGCTTCAGATTCTACCTGGTCCCAGCTGCGGGCCACATTCCAACGCAGGTTGCCGTCGCGGTAGCTTTGCACCAGCACTGGGAAGGTCGACTTGACGCCCAAGAAGAACTTGGTCTGAATCGAGGAACGTCCCTGTTCACGGTGTTCAAAGGGCAAGCTCAAGAAAGCCTGCGGAAATCCGCCATGGTAGCCCGGGAACTTGCGCACGTAATTTTCAAGATCGGCGCGTTCGTAACGGCGGTAGCTGTCGTGTCTAAAGATAAAGATGCGCTTATCGGCGCGGAAGCTCTGTTCCAAGAAGTTACCCCTCAGAATCGGGATGCTGCCTTGGAAGTGTCCGCTATTCATGTAATAGTCAAGCGCATACACATCGCTTTCGAATTCAAGAACGGTCACGCTAAGCGTATCGCCGAGCATGATAGCGTAGCGGTAATCGTAGCGGCGTTCCAGCGAAGGAATTTCGGCATTCTTCGAAGAATCTGCATTAAAAGATGCAGGCCTTAAATACTTGTACTGAATCGAAGAATAATCGATCGGTTTTTCCACTTTCTTTTGGCAGCCCGCCACAAGCGCGACAACACTTGCAACCAGAGCCATCTTAAAGAATCGAGAAGAAAAACGCATAGCCACAATTTAGTAAAAATCATTCCGCGTAACTGCAATATTCCCGGAGGGGGCATTTGCGGCAATGGTCGGTAGAATGTCGGCAAATAAAGCCGTCGGTTCCGTCTTCCAAGTAGAATTGCAGGCTGTGTGCGGCCACGTAGGCGGTCAAGGCGTCAACCTTTGACTTTTTCACCTCGGCATTTTCGGACTGTTCCATCAAATGCTGTACAAGCGCCACACACATATCGGTCGCGAGTTTCTGCTTTTGTGCGGGCTCCAAATCCGCAAAGCCGTCGCTTGCAGGCCCAAGAATTGAGAGGTAACGGCGAGTGCCCATGGTCAGCGGCAAGGGCGGCCATTTCGGCGAAGGCGCACAGTCGAGCGAAAGCCCCACCGGAGCGGGCGCGAGCAAGCGGTATATCGCGGCGCAAACTTTCGGGCGCGGTTTTCCCTTGCCCATAAAGTAAATCTCGCCTAAATCGCGCCAGATTTCTTCGGGCGTGCGGGACTTGAGCCATTCCTGCAAATTCCCATGCCGGCGCACAAACAGCCCGACACTCCAGAAAATCCCCGCCACATTTTCGAACATGGACCAGGTGCGACAACCGAATGCAGATTCTACGCAGGCTTCAATATCCTGCGCCTTCGGCACCGGTAGCGTCCAGAGTTTTTCGCCAGAGAATTTTTCGTTCAACGCCTGCAAAAGCGTCACAAATTCCGGGAAGCTGACATCTTGAAAAAGCGCCGTTCCTAAAAGCGTCCACGCGATGCGTTCGTTTGCGCCTTTTTCTTGCTTTGCAACCGTAAGAACCGGGTCTTCGATTCGGGCAAACAATCGCACGAATTCCGCCGTCGCCTTGAACAACGCGGGCTCATCGTGAATAAATCGCTTGACCGAAACCATCGGCAAAACCTAAAATATTAGAGGGCCTCGCCCACCTTCACAGCAGTTCCCACGCGGCTCTGGAAGAGTCCCGGATTCCTTTCGCGAATCTTCTTGTCGACCACGAGAATCACGGTGCTGCCCATTTCGAAGCGGCCCAGTTCGCCACCCTTTTCCACGGTGATTTTCTGAGCGGGTTTCCAGTCGTAACGCTTGCAGTTACGCGGGAGCTTGCCCGCATTCACCAAAAGTTCGTCCGTGTAGGCGACACCGATGCGGCCCACGTTCGTGGCACCGACCTTAACCACCAGCATTTCAGAACCATCGTCCAAACGGATATGGCTCGTAAGGCGTTCATTGATGCAGAACAGGCCTTCCACGCGTTCCACGCTACCGACATTCACCGGCCAGAGTGTACCCGGGCAGTAACTTGCGTCCACCACTTCGCCCTTCACGGGGCTATGAATGCGGTGGTAGTTGAACGGAGCAAGGTAAATCGTTGCGAAGGCGCCACCCTCAAATCGGGCAGCCATTTCTTCGTCGCGAAGCAGATCCTTGAGCGTATAAGTCTTGCCCTTCGCCTGAATCAGTTCCTGCTTTTCGTCGAAAGTTGCCGTCTGCGAAAGTACGCCGTCCACCGGCGACACGATTTCGGAATCAGCAATCGGGCGCATTCCCGGCTTGAGCCTACGGATAAAAAGTTCACCAATGTTCGCGTAATGATCGATTGGAAATTCCGATTCTTCCATATTCAGCTTGTAATAATTCGCAAAAGCATTGCGCATCGCCTTCGAAATCACGGGCAACTTGAGGCGAGTCAAAGCACCGAAGGCACGGCTAGCGGCATTCTTCGGCAACAACTTCATAAAAACATAAAAAGCAGTATTCATACGCCTAAAAGTAGAAAAATCCAACTTGTTGGTCATTGACCGACCATGATTCATTATTAATAGCAAACAAACTGCACACTTGCACACTATTTGTATTTTTTGTATATTGTGTCTGAAACGATTTTGACACTCAACTGTCAAAAAAAATGTTTATCTTTGTACCGACTTAAATTTTAACGAGAGTTTCTAATTACTATGGCAGCAGCAAAGTATACCGAAGACAGCATTAGAACACTAGAATGGAACGAACATATCCGCGAACGTCCGGGTATGTACATCGGCAAGCTCGGCGACGGCAACAGCCCCGACGACGGCATTTATGTGCTGGTCAAGGAAATTATCGACAACTCCATCGACGAATTCGTGATGGGTGCCGGCAAGCAGATTATCATTGACATCGAAGACCATAGCGCCCGCGTGCGTGACTTTGGCCGCGGCATTCCGCTCGGCAAGGTCATCGACTGCGTATCGAAGATTAACACCGGTGGTAAGTACGACTCCGAAGCCTTCCAAAAGTCTGTGGGCTTGAACGGTGTGGGTACCAAGGCGGTGAACGCACTTTCGACCAAGTTTATCGTCAGGAGTTTCCGCGACGGCCGCGTCAAAGAAGCCGAATTCAGCAAGGGCAAGCTTGTCCGCGAAGAACGCGAAAAGAATACGACCGAAAAGAACGGTACCGAAATCTACTTTGAACCGGATGCCAGCATTTTCAAGAATTTCCGCTTCTTGCCGGGCTACATGGAAGAAAAGGTATGGAACTACGCCTACCTGAACAACGGCCTTTCGCTGGTGATGAACGGTAAGACCTACAACAGCCCAAACGGACTCTTGGACCTGTTGCAGAACCACGTGGACGACTCTATCCGCTACCCGGTGGCCCATTTTAAGGCAAACGATATCGAAGTCGCCTTTACGCACGGCAACCAGTACGGCGAACACTACTACAGCTTTGTGAACGGTCAGCACACCACGCAGGGCGGTACGCACCAGCAGGCCTTCCGCGAAGGTATTGTGAAGGGTGCCCGCGACCACTTCAAGAAGGACTTAGACCCGGCCGACGTGCGTAACTGCATTATCGGCGCCATTTCCGTGCGCATTCAGGAACCGGTTTTCGAATCGCAGACTAAGACCAAGCTGGGCTCGACGACGGTCGCTCCGGGTGGCGCCCAACTGCGTACCTGGATTGTGGATTACGTAGCCTCGCAACTCGACAACTACCTGCACAAGAATCCGGAAACCGAAAAGGCTCTTTTAAACCGCATTACGCAGAACGAACGTGAACGCAAGGAAATCGCGGGCATCAAGAAGCTCGCGAACGACCGCGCCAAGAAGGCGAACCTGCACAACCGCAAGCTGCGCGACTGCAAGATTCACCTGACTGACGTCAAGAACCAGCTGAACCGCGAAACCATGATCTTCATTACCGAAGGTGACTCTGCTTCGGGTTCTATTACCAAGGCTCGTAACGTGCAGACGCAGGCCGTGTTCAGCTTGCGCGGTAAACCGCTCAACAGCTTTGGCATGACCAAGAAAGTCGTGTACGAAAACGAAGAATTCAACCTGCTGCAGCACGCTCTCGATATCGAAAACGGTCTCGAGAACCTCCGCTACGACAAGGTGATTATCGCGACCGATGCTGATGTGGACGGTATGCATATTCGTCTGCTCTTGATGACCTTCTTCTTGCAGTTCTTCCCCGAACTCGTGGAACAGAAGCACCTGTTCATTCTGCAAACGCCGCTTTTCCGCGTGCGTAACAAGCAGGTGACCAAGTACTGCTACGACGAAACGGAACGCGACAGGGCCGCCAAGGAAATCGGCAAGACCGGTCTCGAGATTACTCGATTCAAAGGTCTCGGCGAAATTTCTCCGGAAGAATTCGGCCAGTTCATCGGCGAAGACATGCGCCTTGAAACGGTGGTGCTTCCGCCCGATGCCTCCTTCGGCAAGATGCTCGCCTACTACATGGGCAACAACACGCCGCAGCGTCAGGACCACATCGTGCAGAACCTCCGCGCCGAAGCCGTGGAAGAGCTATAATCCGACTTGTCATCCTGAGCGAAGCCGTTAGGCGAAGTCGAAGGATCTCTACTTAAGCAAAAAAGCAGCATTGAAATGCTGCTTTTTTTAATCTCTAACGGGTTTGCCCCGAACCCATGACTCAGTACTAAACCACTTTAAATGCTTGTGTGCGGGGAACAGCCTTGATATTCTTGGTTTTGCTCTTGCCACCCCCCGGCAAAATCATGAGCACCTTTTCCATGCGGGTACCATCCATCTTGAGCACGCGGAAAGTATAACCCTTGATGGTGACTTCGGCGCCAGGAGACGGAATAATGCCGAGCGTTGCCTGAATCAGGCCCGAAAGCGTTTCCACGTGAGAATTTTCGGGAGCTTCGAGTTCCACGCCGAGCTTGTATTCCAAATCGGAAAGCGTCATGATCGGGTCGAGAATGAAGCGGCCATCCTTAAGGCGCTGCACATCTTCATCTTCGTCCACGTCGTCTTCATCCTTGATTTCGCCCACGATTTCTTCGAGAATGTCTTCGAGCGTGACAAGGCCTGCAGTTCCGCCATATTCATCGACCACGATAGCAAGCTGATTACCCGTCTTGCGCAGTTCGGTGAGCATGTCGTCAATCTTCTTATGATACGGCACGAATACCGGCGGCATCACGAGCTTCATGATATCAAACGGTTCGTCGCGGTGTTCGGTGTACCATTCCAAGAAGTCACGGTTCGAAAGAATACCGACGATGTTATCGACGGTTTCCTTGTACACCGGCAAGCGGGAATGGCGTTCCGTATTCAGCACCTTCACCAGTTCTTCGAGGGGAGTGCCGACTTCGACAGCGCACATGTCCACACGGGGCGTCATGATTTCGCGCACCGGAGTTTCCACGAAGTCGAAGATGTTCAAAATCATCTGGCGTTCTTCTTGTTCCAAGCCTTCGGCATCGGGATCTGCCTCATCCGAAAGGTCGGCCTGCGCCTGCACGGCGTCGCGGCGTTCTTCGGGCAAGAAGCTGAGTTTGGAATCGTAGCCCAAGCCCTTCAGGATCTTGACGAACAGCAGGTGGCAAATTTTTGCCGGCAGAGCAAACGGGAGTCGAATGAACTTGAACAGCGGAATCAGCACCACTGCAAAAGTGTCCGGTTTCAAGTTCCCGAGCAGGTTCGCCAAAAACACCGTAATGGTGTAAATGCCGATACATGCGACCACCAGGTAAGCGGCAAAGGCCAGGAACCAGTAATCTTGTACCCAGTTCCAGGGAATCATCTGGAACAGGTAAAAGCCAAGAACGCCCGCACCCACGTTACAGAAAATGCGGCCGATCGAAATCGTTTCGTTAAAGCCAGGCAGTTCCACTAAGGAGGCAACCACCTCTTCGCGACCTTCGCGGTCACGGGCGTCACGTTTTGCATAAATTCCACTGAAAGCGGACTTAATCAGCGAAAACGAGAACGAAACGAACACAAAAACAACAAGGAACGCGATGGCCCAGCTTTCGGATGTTTCCAATAAACTAGCGTCCATTATGCACCTTCCTTGTACGGGTCAAGCCCCAGGAATTCGCATTCGCGCTTGCGCATCACCTTACGGTCGGCGGCCTTGATGTGGTCGTAGCCAGAAAGGTGCAAAAGCCCGTGGACAATCACGCGCTTCATTTCGGCGTAGAATGTGTTGCCGTATTCGGGAGCCTGACGGCGCACCTGCTCACGGGCAATGTAGATTTCGCCCAGCATGGCTTCGTCTTCAGGGATCTCGACACCGAGTTCGTTTTTCCATTCAAACGAAAGAACGTCGGTCACCTTGTCGAGACCGCGGTAGTCGCGGTTCATGGTGCGCACGAACTCGTCAGTGCAGAGCACGATATTCACGTCTTTTTCCTTGCCTTCTTCGGCAAGGAGCTTGCGAGCCATCTTTTCGAACTTGTCCTTATACGGGAAAGCCTCGATGTCCCCCTCGCAAAGGAACTCGATATTATATTTCTTCTTTCGACTAGCAGGGTCTGGCATTAAATGTTATACCACTTCTTGAGGACGTCTATGATAGCTTCGGCCTGAGCCTTGCCCGTAATCTTGAACTTGCCTTGGGGCTTGAAATTACCCGCCATCTTGCGGTAGCGGCGCAGCGACACCTTGGGTTCGGTAAATTCACCGGTCTTCGGGTCTCGTTCCTGGTAAAAGAACATCACGGTCGGCCATGCACCCTTCGAAAGGATTTCCTTGCCGATTTCCTTGATGACTTCTTCACCGGTATCTTCATCGCTATAGGCAACGGTCAGTTCTTCAACTTCCATATTTAGTCCTGTAGTTATAGGTTTTGACCTTCTTCCAAAAAACTTTGAAAAAAGTCACAGTTTTGTTACCCCGAGTATACAATTCTTATCGGGACAATAAAAAAATACATATATTTACGAGCGTATGTAATTGTAAAGCGAGGCTTTATGTCCTTTTCACGTTTTTTTAAGCTTCTAACAGCCCTTCTGGCAATCCTTGTCGGAGTTTCTTTTGCGGCAAAGGTACAATCTGGCAAAGTAAACTATGCCGTGGGCGAAGTTTTTCTGCACAGGAGCGGGGTAAAACAGGTCATCAAGAGCTCCGATCCTGACATGAACAAGCTCAAAAAAGCCAAAAACGTCAAAGAAGGGGACAATATCGAGACCCTCCTGGAATCCGAAGTGATTATCGGCCTCCCCGACGGCAGTTCCTTCAACGTCCAGGAAAACACCATCGTAGCCATTACTAAGCTTTCTTTTGAAGACGGCGAAAACAACTTCATTACCGAAGTTAAAAGAGGTAGCATGAAGTTCGACGTGCAAAAGCAGGCTAACAGCAAGAGCAAATTCAAATTCAAGACCGGTACCGCCACGGCAGCCATCCGAGGAACATCAGGTTTTATCGCACTATCCAAGAACCACCCCATTGCCTCTCTTTTTGAAGGAAGACTCGACTTCATTAACGAAAAACGCAACAAGACCATTTCCATCACGGGCGGACAAACCATTATTTCTTACCAAGACGATTTTATCGTAATGGACCTGGAATCTTCAGGAAATGCCAAGCTTTTTGCAGCTCTCGACAGCATTCTCGCCGACACCACGTTATCGGCTGATGCAATCCGCAAAGCCGCCGCAGAAAAAGACAAGCAGATTTCCAAAAGCCAAAACGACTTGAAATCCAAGATTCAATGCGACATTACCGCTCTTCCCGACGTAGTCACGTCACCGAAACAAACCATTACGGCAAAATGCACCGAAGGAACCCACATCCGTATTTTCGACAATCCGGTTCGGTCTGACGGCAACGAAATTAAACTGGATGTCGAATGGGCTCCCAGCACCATCGGTCAAAAGAAGATACCCTTAACCTGCTTCTTTGACGGCGACAGCGCCAATACCATCCAATGCGGCTTGCTAACCACTTATTATGCAGGCACCACCGACGTTGCAGACCTAAAGGGCGCCATTCCCCTGACAATCACGTCCTTAACACCTATAGAAGTATGCGACCCAGCCATGGCTACTGTGGAAGGAATCTTTGACCCGTCTGACAACAACGCCACCCTTACCGTTTCTCTGGGTAAATACACATCCCAGAATTTGGTTCCCCTAAGCGTGAACGGCAAATTTTCACACTCCATCCCTGTATCTGACAAGGACGGCAACTGGAATGAAAAGAGCATCCACGTAAGTTACCAATCCGCTCAAAACGGAAAACAAGAAGCAGAAATTCCCCTCAAGGTGAATAAATCCTGCAAGGCAGTCAACTTGCTCCCTCCCGTAGTAGGGATTTACGCCAACAAGTGCAAGGCCATACTTGCTTTAGGCCAAACCAAAGGCGACAAGGCTATTTATACACTCTCCGTAGACAATGTACCTCAAAAAGACATCTACTTTGATACCGACCGCAAGTTCACCGACAACCTTGTTAGAGGAACCCACATATACAAGTTCCATGTAGAAGACCTGGCCGGCAACAAAGTCGAAATCAACAAAAAGCTTGAATGCTACCCGCCTCTCAAGACCGCAAAGATCGTACTTGCCGGTGGCAGTACCGGAGAAACAGTTCGTCTACGAGTGCCACCACCGCCGCGCGGATTAAGCAACACCTTCTACAGGCAGCTCAGTTTCTCTGTGACAGGGCTTCCGCAAAACGACCCCGACTATATCAAAGAAATCAAAATTTCTATGCCGGGCAAAACCATTCTGCTCCGCGGTTCAGATTTGCTTTCTAACCGAATTGACCAGCAAATCGAGTTAACCCGCGGAAAGCCGACGACCATCAACATCACCGTCAAGCTAAAGAGCGAAGAAATTCTTACGGCGCAGCAGCCATATGAGGTCCGCTAATGAAAAACAGTTCACTTTTTTCGATTATCGCCCTGACCACCACCTTGGCTTACGCACAGGAACCGGCAACACCAGTTCAAGACTCCACCAAGGTTCCTGCTGCAGAATCAAGCGCCCAAGTAGCAACAGCCCCCGAAGCCATCCAGCTCGCCAAAGGCACCCCCATTGGCGGAGCAATTCATGGTTTTATTAAGGCAGAACAATCTCCATACCTGGTGACAGAAGACCTTACTGTAGAAGAAAATCAAGTTCTCGTTATTGTTCCTGGCGTCACGTTGCTGTTCGCACCGGGTACAGGTCTTTACGTTAAAGGCCAGTTGGTTGTAGCCGGCGTTGTGGAATTCGTTTCAGCATTAAAGACCTCCCAAAACGGCGATTGGAAAGGAATCTTCCTTACTGGAAAGGAACCCTCTGAAATTAGAAACGCAGTCATTAGCGGAGCCGCAAACGGCATCGTGGCAGAAAACACTACCGTAAGCATACTCTCCAGCAAGATTGAAAAGTCTTCCGGCCGTGGCGTATATGCCAAGAATTCCAAAATTTCCATTAGTGGATGTGAATTCGAAAAGAACGATGGTGCTGCTGTTCACATTGACAGCTACAGCGATGCCAGCATTAGCAATGTATCATTCAACGGCAACAAGGTGGCTCTCTACAACTCGGAACTAGCCATCACAAATGTATCCTCTTCGAAATTCGAAAACAATGCCTACGCCATTCTGGATATGGGCAACAGCCTGTTGTCATTCAACAACAGCGAAGTAAGCAAGAACAAAGTGGGCGCTAGCGCTAGCGACGTTCTGGACCAAAGCGTTATCGCAAGCATTAACGGAAATGAGACCGACTTTAATAAGGATATTAACGGAGTTGTCCAGACTCTCCCCTCAAGCCCCGAAATTCCGGGCGTCGAAAGCCGCCCTATTGACGCCAAAGACAACATTGGCACCCTGCTAGCACAAAAAGAATCTGCGGAATCAGAAAGCGACACTACAAAAAAATCCTGGAGTATTCTCGGAAACGTGATGATCGGAAATCACTATCATCATGTACTAACCCGTAAGAACCATTCCAAGACCGTCGAAGTTTTTGGCGACACCATCGAACATGGGGAACGTTACAAAAACACCTTCCAGGTTCCCGGTTTCGGCACCGAGGCCAGCATTTACTTATTGATGCAATCTCCCGATGGCAAAACCATTGAATTTAGTGGAGACTATACCGGTGACCAATGGAATCGTTTTTCGCCCACCCCGGTTACTTTGACTTATACAGACAGCTACAACCAGATTATCTTGGGAGATTTTACCAAGGTCGGTGGAGAAACCTACATGGATGCTCTCCCCATTTTTGGTGCAAGCTACACCCTTTCGCTCCTTAAGAACAACGTAAACCAGCCTCTGCTGGAATTGAACGGATTCTTCGGCGAAAACCGTAAACCCTACCAAATCGGAGACCGTCACCCCGACATTTACAAGAACTATATCGAAGATGGCGAAGCCCAGGCTCAACGCCTTGCCTACGGAGCATCCCTCAAATGGTCTCCGCTCCGCCGGTTTGACGCAACATTTGGCGCCATTTATGCAGACGACGAAATCCATGATCCGCTTCTGCGAGACGGCGGCAAAAGCACGTCTATTACAAGCGAGCCCTTGCAAAAGTCTTTCACCTTGTACGCTGACGGAAACTGGCTGTTCTATCCTGGCGACATCGAACTGAACGGACAGATTGCCGTTGGCCGCGCTGACACGGCCGATGTTTATAGGGAACGAGCCATCAATGAAGTCTTTACCGAGGCAGGTCTGAACACGGCTTCTATGGGAAAACTTCGACAGCTCATGATAAGCGAGAGCAAGATTAATTCTCTTTCGGCAGAAGAGTTGGACGAAATCTTTGGAGGCAATTCCACCTTAAGCCGTAGCAAAATGCGCGACTCCCTTCGCACCCTAGTCCGCGAAGCCAAACAGTTAAAGAAGGACTACGAAAGCGACCGAGACGACGACCGAGTATTGGGCCTTAACTGGGGAAGCCAAAATTTCGCCATCGGAGCATCACTCGATTGGAAAATTTATAAAACCACGATTTCTGGACACCTGAAGTATGTAGGCGAAGATTTTTACAGTGCAGGCTCCGCAAACCAGTTGGCAGACACCCGTGAATTCGGCGGAGACATTGAGCAAATCATCACCAACTTCTGGACATTGAACTTTGGGTATTTGCTTAATATCGAAAATGCAGCCAATGGAAGCAAGACCAACCTTCTCGGACTTGGCGAAGGAACTCGCTGGGGTCTCTTTAACGATGACGATTCTAAATGGTTCGAGGAACACGAACTTGATTACAACAGAACCAAATACATCCAGAACTGGAATTTGGGCAACAGCTTCAAGATTGGCAAGAATGTCAATGTAGATGTTGGCTACAACCTGGAATATCGTACCCAATACCGCCCCTACCAGCTCCACGGCGACTACGTTTTGGAAGACGGCATTTACAACGACGACTGGTTTGCAGCACGCAAAGATAAAGAAACCACGAAAATCATAATTGGCAAAGACACCACCGAAGTGGACGCAGAACGCTGGGCAGAATACATGGGACTTTCCGGCGAAAAATACTTGGCCTCCAAATTCCAAGAAAGGATTTACAAAAACGCCTGGAGTCTGGACCTTTCTGTTCATGCAAACAAGACCATCTTTAAGGCCGGCGGGCGCTGGACTATCCGTACCGACGATTCAAAATTCTATAAGGATGACCTGATTGACAACATGGACCTTGCCAATACAACCTGGGCAAAGATGGGCTACTATTTTGGCGGAGCTGACTATTTCGAACAAGCCTACCCCCTTTCGGCAACGACAACTCTAAAACAAGTGCAGAACCAGTTCGGTTTCACGCCGCGTTTAAAGAACTACAAACGTAACGACATGACAGAACGGGAATTTACTGTCAATGACGAACTTGAAATTTCTTTCTTGAGACGTTTCTTGATTCTCACCATTTCAGGTGAATTCCGTTACATGACAACGGACTGGGAAGAAGACGACGATAGCTTTGACGAAACAGAAACCGATGTTTTGGGTAGCACCAGCCTGCGAGTGAACCACACCCAGCATTTGAGTACCGAATGGTACACGGGCGCAGCATTTTACTACCGTCCAGACAACTTGAGCGACGAATACAAGGATATCTACGGCGGAGTCCGCGTAAATTACGTATTCTAAAAACATCTAGCCTTGTTTAAAGAGAGCCGCTTTTACAAGAAGCGGCTCTTTATTTTTTAAATTTGGAATAATGTTCACCTACCGCTACAGAGAACTTTCCGTTGCGCTTGCCAAGAAAGGCAAGTACCGCGAGGCCTTGGCCAAGGAAATCCACCTGCACCCCGAAGAAATCTTCAATTTGCAAGTGGAGCGCTTTTCATTGGATAGCCGTCGCAAAGGAGACCCTAAGTGGTCTTACAACGTGATTTTCGACTTGAAACGCGAAGTCCGAGCCACTGGAAATCACGCCAAAGGGCTTGTAGCGGCTACGCGGGACAAAGAGAGTTTAGAGGCCGATCCGCAAAAGGACAGCGTAGCGATGCCAGGCCATGTGGATGTGATTGGCGCAGGTCCCAGCGGACTTTGGGCGGCGTTGCATTTACTGCGGAAAGGTTTTGCCGTCGATTTGTACGAACAGGGCAAATGCGTTGAAGAACGATTCCGCGATATTCGCCGGTTCTTTGTCGACCGGAATTTTAACGCCTACAGCAATGTGCTTTTTGGCGAAGGAGGTGCGGGGGCCTTTAGCGATGGAAAGCTGAATACCCGCACCCGGAACCTGTTCGTAGAACAGGTTCTACACGACATGGTCGACTTTGGAGTCGACGAATCCGTCGTGACCTTCGCCAAGCCTCATATCGGCACGGACCGTCTCGTTTTATTGCTGCGAGAGCTGCGCGCAGAAATTACAAAGCTCGGCGGCAAAATTCATTTTAGCACGGCCCTTGAAGATATCGAGATTAAGGATGGCCACATTGCGGCGATCCAGCTGCGAGACGTTTCAACGCCAAACTCTCAGGCGAATTGGAAATCCTGCGAAGCCTTGGTGCTCGCCGTCGGGCATTCTGCCCGGAGCATTTACGAAATGCTCCACGCCCGTGGCGTTGCGCTCGAAAGTAAGGCTTTTGCCATGGGCGTGCGCGTCGAGCACCCGCAGCAACTCATCAACATGCGCCAGCTGGGCCTAAATGTAGACACCAAACTCACGGGTTCCGCTGAATATTTCCTCGCCACCCCGACACTGAACAAATCGAGCAGCGCCTACAGTTTCTGCATGTGCCCGGGTGGCGTCCTGGTGCCCTGTGCCTCGGAGCCCGGGACCCTTGCCACCAACGGCATGAGCTACAGCCGACGCAACGGTCCCTTCGCCAACGGCGCCATCGCTGTGCCCATCGCCGCAAGCGACAAACTCTTCGGCGGACTTGAATTCCAGCGCAAAATCGAAAGCGATGCCTACGCGGTCGGCGGCAAGAGCTATGCCGCTCCGGCCCAAAGCATCAAGGCATTCCTCGCCCACCGCGAAGACAAATCGCTCCCGAAATCCACCTACCCCTGCGGACTTGTACAAAGCAATCTGTGGGACTGGATGGACAAAACCATTTGCAAAAGCCTCGCCGAAGGATTCCAGAATTTCGACAAGAAGATTCCCGGATTCATCGAAGAAGGCCTGATTGTCGCCCCCGAAACCCGCACCAGCAGCCCTCTACGCATGAGCCGCAACAACGAGACGCTTGAAAGCGTGAATACCAAGGGTCTGTTTGTACTCGGCGAAGGCGCCGGATATTCCGGCGGAATCGTCACCAGCGCCGCCGACGGCGTGCGACTCGCCCACTACGCGAAAAAGGAAAGCTTATGATTACCCGAGTCATTGACCGCAATTTTGCCAACATGCGCCTCGACCGTTTTTTGCGCAAGGCATTCCCCGACGAATCGCTGTCGGTCT
>JAFXLS010000098.1 GCA_017530965.1 Fibrobacter sp. | reverse complement strand
GGAGCCGCGTCATTTCGCGACCAAGTTTCGTGACATGTCCCGTAGAATTGTCCGCGGTCAAGGCACCGAGTTCAAAAAGCGTCTTGTAGGCGCCACGGAAAGCGGAATGTGGCGGAGACTGCAGGAACGGGAAATTTTCCAGTTCCAGCCCGAGGCTACGCAGCTGCAACACCACGTTCGCGAGATTACTGCGCCGGATTTCCGGCTCCGTAAACTCGTCTCGCTTCTCGAATTCTTCGGGCGAATAAAGTCGAATACATACGCCAGGCTTCACGCGCCCCGCACGCCCTGTGCGCTGCCGGGCACTCGCCTTCGAGATTTCTTCTACCGGAAGCCCCTGGATTCTCGACTGTGCATTGTAGCGCGAGATGCGGGCCATGCCCGTATCCACCACGTAGGCAATCCCCGGAATCGTCAAAGAAGTTTCGGCAATGTTTGTCGCGAGCACCACGCGGGTCTTACCCGTATGCTTGAAAATGCGGCGCTGTTCGTCCGGACTCATGCGGCCATAAAGCGGCAAGATGTCGAAACTTGCCGAATCCAGTTCGTGAGCCAACTCCCCCGCTAAATCCTGGATGTCGCGTTCCGTGGGCAAAAAGCAAAGCAGATGGTCGCGGTGGCGGGTTTCCAAATCGAGAATGGCATCGCGGGCTTCGTCCAGCAAGCCGGAATCACCCTTGCCACTGATGTCGAGGGCCGCCCGGGCCGCAGCGCTACCGTCAAAGAAATATTCCACATCCACCGGGAACGTTCTTCCCTCGGCTTCCATCACGCAGCTGTTTTCGTAAAATTCTTCAAAAAGCTTCGCATCCAGCGTCGCCGACGCCACAATCAGCTTGAAATCGGCGCGTTCCTTCAGCACCGTCTTGAAAATGCCAAGCAAAATGTCAATATTCAGCGAACGTTCGTGGGCTTCGTCAATCACGATTGCCGAATACTGGCGGAAAAGCCTGTCGCGGCGGAATTCCTGCAGCAGAATACCGTCGGTCATCACCTTGATGGGGGCATCGCTCTGGCCTTGCTCCCAAAAACGAATCTTGGTGCTGACGAGCGTTTCGTCCTTCAGTTCTTCGCGTAGGCGGTCCGCAATCGAAATCGCCGCCAAGCGCCTCGGCTCCGTCACACCGATTTTAAAGGGGTTCTGAGGACGCGCTTCGCGCTCTGAGGTATGGGCTCGGGCTTCGCCCTTTGAGGAATACCATTCCAGCAAAAATTTCGGTAGCTGCGTCGACTTGCCGGAACCGGTGTCTGCCTTGACAATCACCACCTGATGCTTTTTAAGCAACTCAAAAAATTCTTCCCGATGTTCAACAACAGGAAGCTCGGGATACTCTATTTTCAAGTTCAGGCTAAGCATGCTTGATGTGAGATGTGTGATGTGAGATGAGAAATGTTCAATTACTCATTTCACATTACACATTTTTCATTACTCATTCTTTTATGTGTCCGCACTTGTCGCAGGTCAGCTTGTAGCTGTTATCGGGGTCGACGACCATCACGCCGTCGCATTCCGGCACTTCGCACGGGAGTTCGCCTGGCATCACTTCGCGGTATGTCTCTTTTTCAGCCATATTATTCTCCGATTTCCTTGAGGTAACGGGCCAGCGCATCTTGCCAAGTCGGGAGCGGCTTGAAACCGTTTGCAACGAGCTTGCTCTTGTCGAGGCGGCTGTTGAACGGGCGCGCGGCCTTGCTTAAGCCATATTCGGCTGTCGTCACCGGCAACACCTTGGTCGAAAGCCCTGCCTGCTTGTAGATTTCGCAGGTAAAGTCGTACCAGCTAATGAATCCGCCCTCGTTGGTGGCGTGGTAGTAGCCGTACTTTTCGGTTTCATTCATGTCGATGAGCAAGCGAGAAAGATCCAGCGTGTAGGTCGGAGTGCCGATTTGGTCGTTTACCACGCGCACGGTATCGTGAGTCTTGCCCACATTGAGCATGGTCTTGATAAAATTCTTGCCGTTTAGACCGAACACCCAAGCGATACGCACGATGAAATACTTGGAAAGCGTATTGGCGACAGCGAGTTCGCCTTCGAGCTTGGTCTGGCCGTAAACGTTGAGAGGCTTGTAATCCTTGCAGTCGGGCTGCCAGGGTTCCGTGCCCTGACCGTTGAACACGTAGTCGGTGCTGATGTAAGTCATCTTGCAGCCAAGACGTTTGCAAGCGACGGCAATATTCTGAGTACCGCCGGCGTTTACCGCACGGACCTTCGCCACATTCGCATCGTCTTCAGCCATGTCAACAGCGGTCCATGCGGCACAGTGGATCACGGCATCGGGCTTGATTTCAGAAAGAACCTTGTCGACCGCAGCAGAATCTGTAATGTCGAGCTGCACATACGGCATGGTCGTCACGGCAGAACCGTCGGCAACGCCGCTATAGGCAGGCGCCATGTCGGAACCGACGCCCGTATGGCCGCGCTTTGCAAGTTCGTTCATTACATCATGGCCTAACTGGCCACCCACTCCCGTGACAAAGAATTTCATACGTATAAACCTCTTTGCCCTAATATAGAAAAACACCCCGCGTTCGCGGGGCGCTTTTTCATCCACAATATAGGAGCATTTGGATGTTAAGTATTAGCGGGTCACGCGCACCTGTGTGAACTTGTTACCCTGCTTCACCATGTAGACTCCAGCCTTCTGGAACTTGGCAAAGAGAGCGTCGGCAACGGAAGCGCCATTGGCAACATCGACCTTGCCGAGGTTACGGCCCTGCATGTCGAACACCTGACAGGTCTTACCAGCGGCGTTCAAGCGCAGCGTCGATGCGATTGCCTGGGTTTCACCAGTGGTGAAGACCAGTTTGACGTCACTAATCTTGACTGCACCTGTAGTTTGTCCCAAATTGAAGGCAAACTGAGCAGCATCATCAGAATCATCTTCCATATCAAAGACAAATGTGTATTCCTGTTCCGTAGTGGTGATGTCAAATTCCTTAGTGGCGTATGAACCCCAGGGGTCTACGGATTGTTGGAAATTAACTTCAATCTTGCGATCTACATCAGCGCTAGCCTTAAAGGACAACTTGTACTTCATGCCCTTATCAAGAGCCAGATTGTACTGAACAAGCTGCGGCTGGTAAGTTTCTGCACCAATAGTGGTAACGTCAACCGTAGCCGTGCCACCAGAAACAGATGTCTTTGCAGCAGAGTTACCCCAGTTTGTACCCTGACCCAGGAACCATGATGCATCTTGGCTTGTAGAAATCACG
>JAFXLS010000097.1 GCA_017530965.1 Fibrobacter sp. | reverse complement strand
TATTTTCTTCTGCCATGGATTCTCCTATAAGACGATGCACTTGCCGTCTTCGGTCATTATCCGTTGCCCAGTTTCTGTCGTGAGATAGTTGTTCTCGATTACGCTTTCCTCAAGCGCGACGGTCAAAATCTTCTTCTGCGGATGCTGCACAGTCGCGAGGAACTTGTCTGAATCAGCCAGCTTCAAACCAGCAGCGGGGAGCGCCAGAACGCCAGCAGGCGCGAGCATTTGAAGTACACGGCGGCGGAGCTGCCTGCCACGCGGCGTATAGACGAAAAAAATGGCGGGACATTCGTCAAGGAAATGCGGGTTGGGGTCGCCCGAAAGGTCACGGGCGTTTTCGATGATGTTGTTCGGCGTCCCTGCGGAGTTCTTCTTGAATGAAATCTTGAGACGCGCCTTGTACATTTCGTCCGTCTCGCCGGGTTGTCGCGGAATGTTGCGGAACTTTCCGATAAGGTCGAGCCATTCGCCTTCCGCCTCGTCGATGTTCGCGAAGTTGGATAGTCTGAACGCGCTATCTTCCAAATCCTGGAAGCTGGAAAAGACCTTCCTCAAGAGCGAGAGAAGGTTTGTGGAGTCCCTGTACTGCGTGATTACAAGGTGCTGGATATGCTGCCATAAGTCCGTGATGTGCTGCATGGCGGTTTCCTAGCTTACGAGCGTGACCGTGATGTTTTCTGCCGTGATGGAAACAATCTTGTCTTCGTCTATGGGGACGCGCTCGTCTGTCCAGTGGCGCGGATTGTCCACGCTTGCGACTGTGACCGTGATGGACTCAATACCCGGAACATTGCTGTAGATGGGGGCGCTGATTCTTTGCGGTATCAAGTCCTTTCCCGAAGTGTATTCCTTCTTGGCCCATTCGCAGACGACATTCTTTATGACCTGTTCGTAGTCGGACGGCAAGGTTTCTTCGTCATAGACAGTAAAGTTGATGTGAACGAGATAGGAAACGCCCTGGATGAAGCTGAACTGGACCTGTTGCAGGAAACCGCTTACGTCGCGAGCCTCGCCGCTGTTGTTTCCGTAGCTTTGGATGCCTGCTGGCTTGCAGTTCCAAATCTTTTGCGCAATAAAGTTTTGGACAGTGTGGGCGCGCGTGCTGTCGTCGAGAATGGCTTGCCAGTCCTTATCGGACGGGTCAATATCCTCGGTGCTGAAAGTGACTGGAACGAACACCACGAAAGAATGGGCGGGGATTCCGCCGACTGTCTCGTTCTTCGTGTTTTCCTTGAAGGTGATGCCGTCCGTGATGTTCTCTTTCAGGTAGGTCGTCATTCCGTCGGGAGTCGCCAAGCCGTCGAAAGTCGCAGTCTCTATGCGCTGTCTTAGGGATTCGTCCGTTTCGCCCTCGTTTCGTGCAAGTCCCGCGATAGATGCGAGCATATCCAGGAATGTTCCCGTCGCTGTCGAAACGTCGATGTTCGCGCCGACGGTCTGTATCACCTGTGCAAGCTCCGTGTACATGTATGCAAGCAGGTCAACGAACATGCCGTCGGGAGAGGACGGCTCCAGGTTGATGGAGGCGCCAAACACCTCCGTAAAGCTGGTGGCGATGGCTTGACGGATTTCGCGGTAGCTCTTGATGGAGATTCCCGATATAGAGTCCACAATGACTGCGTTTATCGCCATCGCTAGAAATCCCCGTTGATGGTTCTGCCGTCGATGCTCTGGACGCTAAATTTTCCAGTAAGGTTTCTTCCGTCTGTTGCGAGGTCTATCGCGATTACGGATTTTACGCCCTTGACCGCCTCGATTTTTTCGCGAATGATGCGCTGGGCTACGTCGAGGTGTGAAACGGGTAAACCGGCTATCTTTTCAAGCCAGGGAACGCCGTGTTCGATGTTGGTGAACGCTTCCCCTTCTTCCGTCTTTAACAGGCAGAGAACAGCCTGTCGAACCTTCTTGGCGATGTTGCCGATACGGCAGATATGGTCGCCATCAAGGAAAATGTCGTGGGAATTGTCAAGGGCCATTTCATTCATCAGCCCGTAAACTAGATACGCTTTGGTGTAAGGCGTGAATTATGCCAAATCAACCCAAAAGACACCAAAAGAAGGGATGAATAATTCTTATTTACGCCTTGCGAACCTGTGCGAATTGAGTATATTTTGAAGGAAAGAAATAAAGGTTCTGAACAAATGACGACTACGCTTTACGAGAATATCACCAAGAAGCTCAAGCTGGAAAAAGGAACGTACAGCTGGGCAAAGGATTATTTCTCCGCATGGCATAGGAGTAAGGTCGGCCTTTTGGATGATGCCATCGAAAGCTATTCTGACGGTGTGCCTCGCGCCGTGTTTGACAAGCACCTAGTCGATGAAGCGGAAACAATAGCCAAGTTCACGACGATGCGCGAACTGCTGCTTCATATTGCAAAGATTGCCGAAACGGAAGGCTTCGTTTAGCTGAAATTTGAGAATGAAAGAAAAAGGCGCTCTCGCTTGGAACGCCTAATTATCGCAAAAGACACCAAAAGAAAAGCCCCTACAAGGTGAGCGCTTGCCTTGTAGGGGGAAATTAGGTGGGACAATTCAATCTATTTCTTTAATTGTATGACCCCGATATGGGGTACTAATCTGTGTTTTTGCATCGCCGTTGAAGGCTCCGCCTTATCATCTTGTGCAGCCCTTTCGGACTTCTTATCTATATTTGTTCCCTTGGAGGGAACCAAATCAATCATGCCGACAGTTATCTTGCGCACTGATACGACTATCGGTCTAATATCAAATTCAATAATGTATTTGGTGCTGGCGGGATGATGGTTAGCGTTCATCGAGCCAATCCAATGGACGGAGAAGCCTGCGAATAATATCCTTAGGGTCCGGGTCCGTAATAAAGGGAGGAAGAATTTTTTCAATGCAATTGAAAATACTCATTTTTTATTCCTTTCCCACTTCCATGTGGGCGATTGTTTTTTTTATTTGCTGCAGCTCGTACTATTTCATAGTAGCCTCCTTGTAAAGGTCGCTCTTCATCAGAACCTTTTGTTGTGTCGTTCTCATCCTTGCCGAAGGACTTACGAATGACGGTGAATTGGATTCTCGGCTTTGTTCGAAGTGCAAGCTAGTTTTCGTTTACTTGCTTCACAACTTCTTTCGCGACCTCGGTTACGACAGCCACTACGACTACCTTGACCAAGCTTGAAAGGAATCCTGACATTGGATTTACCCCTATTGCTGCTGTTCATCGCGGTGGTAACGATGAACTGTGAACTTGTACAGATTCGCTATTCGATTTGAATGGTTCGTCCGGCCACGAAAGCAAATTTACGATTTTTTTTGTCGCGAGTCAAGATGGGGTGTCAAACCGTTTTTCTAAAAATTATTAGCTTGTTCTATATTTTCAGAACAAACTAAATGACATAAAATGACGGAGAAAATTTTTTATACTTTTTATGCTTTTTATTATTTTTTTTATTGTTTGGGAATTTGGAAAATATAGGTATGGCAGAGAAATTTTTGATTCTTTTTTTTCGATGTTAGAGAATAAAAGTTCTTTTTTTTCTTGCCATTCCTCTTGGTTTATAAGATTTAAATGAAATCTAAAAAAACATGCTCGAAATGTCAAATTTTCCAGGTATAATTGCACGCAGTTCAAAATTTTTTTGGCTATGTCACAACAAACAGTTGATAAATAGCCATTTTTATAGGGGAGTATCAGAACTCCCCTACAAACTGTTATTTGCAGTTATCTATACTCATTTGGAATTTCGATATGAAGTGTCTCACACAATAACTTCACATCAT
>JAFXLS010000096.1 GCA_017530965.1 Fibrobacter sp. | reverse complement strand
TACCTGACCCCAAATATTCTTCTTGCCTGCAGCACTCCAGTTATCGGCGTGCTCAGCCATAGGACTAGACGGTGTAATCGGGTAGATAGCCGCAACTTCGCTAACTGCAAACGCAACGCTAGCGGTGGCTTCGTTACCGTCACACGCAATCATCTTTTTTGCCATGTGTGTATCTCCAATATTGGTTGAATTTAAAATCCGAGAGTAAAATTACATAGTTTTTGGGCAAAAGAACAAGGAATTTTTGAAAAAATCCTTAAATGAAGCCCATGTAGTCGTTGAAACCTGTGCAGGGGCAATTTCTATATTGTGGCCGATGAATTACTTAGCCCTAGATTATGGTGAACACCGCGTCGGGGTCGCCTTTGCCGATTCCGAGTTCCGTATGGCTTTTTCGCGTGAAACGATTGACCAGAAGACCACAAACCTGTTTGTTCGCCTCGACGAACTGGTGAAAATCAACAAGGTAGACGCCTTTGTGGTGGGGATGCCGTATCACCCCGATGGCCGCAAGGACGGCAAGAACGTGGTGGTGGAAAAGTTCATCGAGGACTTGAAAACGCGTTTCCCGGGCATGCCCGTGTACACGCAGGATGAATCGTATTCCAGCGTGCAGGCGCAAGAAAAGACCTCTTACTTTAGCAAGAAGAAAAAGCAAAAGAATAAGGCGGTCATCGATCAACTCGCTGCCGCCATCATTCTCCAGCGCTGGCTTGATGAAAACTAGCCGTTGTACTTTTTAATAATCACGACACCATTGTGACCGCCGAAGCCGAGAGAGGCCGAGGCGGCGACGTCGATATTCCCTTCGACGCCCTTGTTCGGAACGTAGTCGAGGTCGCATTCCGGATCCGGAGTCTCGTAGTTGATGGTGGCGGGGTAGAACGAGTCGCGAATCGCAAGAGTCGAGACGATGGCTTCGCACACGCCTGCGGCTCCGACGCAGTGGCCGGTCATGCTCTTGGTGCTCGACACTTTGATCTTGTAGGCGTGTTCGCCGAGGGCGACCTTGAGCATGGCGGTTTCGGTCGCATCGTTCAGGTGCGTCGAGGTTCCGTGGGCGTTGTAGTAGTCAATGTCCGTCGGGGCAATGCCAGCGTCCTTGATGGCGCGGGTAAGTGCTTTTGCGCAGGTTTCTCCACCTGGACGCGGGCTCGTGATGTGGTAGGCATCGGCAGAGGCACCGTAGCCGGCGAGTTCGGCGTAAATCTTTGCGCCGCGGGCCTTGGCATGTTCCAGTTCTTCGAGAATGAGCACGGCACCGCCTTCACCCATCACGAATCCGGAGCGGTTCAAGTCGAACGGACGGCTGGCCTTTTCCGGGCAGTCGTTAAATTTGTCTGTAAGGGCGTGCATGCCTGCAAAGCTCTTGATGCTATAGTCGGTAATGCCGCTTTCGGAACCACCGGCAAGGCAGATATCCAGGCGACCCGAGCGGATAGCGTCGAGGGCGACACCGATAGCGTCGGTGCCCGAAGCGCAGGCGGTGCAGACCGTGTGGGCCTGGCCTGTGATGCCGAGGGCGATAGAAACGTTTGCGCCCGCTTCGTTCGGAATCAGCTGCGGCATGGCCAAGGGCGAAACCTTGCGCTTGCCGCCGTTCATATACTGCGTGTAGGTGGAATCGATAATGTCCATGCCACCGAGGCCCGTACCTGCGACAATGCCCGTGGTATCCTGGGCTAAATCTTCGGGCGTAAGGCTTGCGTCTTTGACCGCTTCTTTGGAGGCGGCGAGCAGGAACTGCGTGAAGCGGGCCATGCGGCGGGCTTCCTTGGGGTCGATATCGTGTTCTTCGGGCTTAAAGTCCTTGACTTCGGCCGCAATCTTTACCGGACAGCTGCTTGCGTCAAAAAGGGTGATGGGACCGACACCGCACTTGCCAGCGCGAATAGCTGCCCAAAAATCGTTAATGTTCTTGCCAACGGGAGTTACGGCTCCCATACCAGTGATTACTACGCGTCTTTTTGTCATGAATTATAAATGGTTTTGTGGTTAATTCTCTTTTTTCTCGGTTTCCTGAGAGGCGGCATCCTTAGCTGCGGTGGCCGCGTTGGCATCTTCCTTATCCTTGTCGCGGATTGAGGCGCGGCGGATTTTTCCGCTGATGGTCTTCGGCAGTTCCGACACGAAGTCGATGATGCGCGGGCTCTTGTAAGAGGCGGCCACGTTCTTTGCGAACAACTGAATTTCCTTCGCCAATTCCTTGGAGGCTTCGTAGCCCTTCTGGAGCACGACAGTTGCCTTCACGGCCTGTCCGCGGGACTTGTCCTCGACACCAGTCACAGCTACTTCGAGCACGGCCGGGTGCTTGTGGAGCACTTCTTCGACTTCGAAGGGGCTGATGCGGTAGCCGGAACTCTTGATCAAGTCGTCGGTACGGCCCACGAACCAGAAGAATCCGTCCTTGTCGCGGGTAGCGGTGTCGCCGGTATGGTAGACTCCGCCCTCGAATACTTTCTGGGTGCGTTCTTCGTCGCGGTAGTAGCCGCCGAACATACCGAAGGGCTTGCCTTCGTCAATCTTGATGATGATTTCGCCGACTTCATCGGGGCCGCAGCTCTTGCCGTCGGCATCCACGATGTCCATGCGGTAGCCCGGAGAGGGCTTGCCCATAGAACCGGGGCGCGCTTCCATCCATTCGAAGTTGCCCGTAGTGAGAGTCAGTTCGGTTTGGCCGTAGCCTTCGTGCAGGCGGAGCCCCGTCTTTTCGAAGAACTTCTTGTAAATGTCCAAGTTCAACGCCTCGCCTGCGGTGGTGCAGTACTTGAGGCTGGAAAGGTTGTACTTTTCGACGCCATGCTGCAGAATGTAGCGGTAAACGGTCGGCGGCGCACAGAAGGTGGTCACCTTGTATTCCTGCATCTTTTCGAGCAGCTTGCCCGGAATGAACACGTTCATGTCGTAGGTGAATACGGCAGAACCTGCAATCCACTGACCATAAATCTTGCCCCAGAGTGCTTTAGCCCAACCGGTTTCGGCAACGGTCAAGTGGCGGCCGCCGTCAATCACGTTCTGCCAGTACTTGGCGGTCACGATGTGGCCAAGCGGGTAGCTGAAGGTGTGGGCGACCATTTTCGGGTTGCTGCTGGTGCCGCTGGTAAAGTAGACAATCATGATGTCGTCATTGTGCGTGGCGGCATCTCCTGTGGGGCGCGGGAAACTTGGCGGGCAGATTTCGTAGTCGTCGTAGAAGTTGATCCAGTTCTGACGGGACTGCCCGATGGTCACGAGTGTTTCGACAATGCGTGTGTGTTCGCAGGCGGTGTCGATTTCCTTTTGGAGTGCCGGATCGTCGTAAGAGACGACCATCTTGATGTCGGCTGCCTTAAAGCGGTATTCCAGGTCTTCGGCGGCGAGCATGTTGGTTGCCGGAATGGCAATTGCACCAATGCGGTGGAGCGCCAAGAGGAAAAACCAAAATTCGTAGCGGCGGCGCAAAATCAGCATCACGCGGTCACCCTTCTTGATTCCCTTTTCTACCAAAAAGTTCGCGGTGCGCTGCGAGGCAATCGAAAGATCCTTGAAGGTAAAAATATGGCTTTCGTCGTTGTCGTCGCACCAGACTAATGCTTCTCGCTTTGGTTCGGTCTTCGCGTATTCGTCGACCACGTCGTAGGCGAAGTTAAAGTCTTCGGGAATATTGAGCTTAAAGTTTTCGTAGAGGTCCTCGTAAGAGGAATACTCGGTTCGTGCTAGGAATCTATTGAGTATCATTTGTGTCTCTCCGGTCTCTTATAGATCCTGGTACATGATCTTTTCGCGGTGGTTCGAGGCAAATTTTACGAGCGAGAGAAGATTTTGTTCGCCCATGGCCTTCATGTCACCGGCGTGAATCACCAGGCGGGGGGTTCCGCGGTAGAGGAGTAGTGCAATGCGTGAGAATACCTGCATGGCACCGAGGAGTGCCTGCGGGAAAATAGAGAAGGTCAAAATCTGCGAGAACGACGGCTTGATTTTTTTACCGACTTTGCGGTAAATGTAGAGCATGTCTTCGTAGAAGTTGAATTCTTCGAGTACCTGTTTTTTGAGGTGCTTGTTGTCGAGCCAGACTGGCGCGATAAATCCGGAGGGGCGGCCAAAACCGTGGGCCTTCCAGAGGGCGATGCTACGGTTTAAAAGCATCTGGGAAACTTTCTTGTTCAGGCCCGCAAATTCGGCACCATTGTGCGAAATGGCGAGCGCGAGCTTGCCGATGGGATTACGCTTGATGAACAGGTCTGCGTTGTGGCGCACACCGTGGAGCAAGATTTCGTAGCCTTCCTGCACGAATTTTCCGATTTCTTCACGGAAAGCGTCTGCTTCGGATTCAGGGACGCCTCCGATAGAGGGTACGACGGCAATCGAGATGGGCGAACCTGCGGCTGCGGCAATCTTTCGGATTTCTTCGGCAGATTTCTTGCAGTTCTTCACGTTAAAATTATGATAGCACAGCAGGTACTTCTTCTTTTTATGAAGAATAGCTTCGGCGGCGCGGATGTCGGCAATGTCCTTGTTGATTTCCATAAGGGTAACCTAATTGAATTTTACGCCATATATATAGAAAATGTGGCTAGAATAGACTAGTTTGAACAGCTTCGCTTTGGTTGAGCGGTTGCGAATTTGGCTTGTTTTCGGTGCTGTTTGCGGATTCTGTAAGTGTTTCGTCAGCGCTGGCGGCGATTTGGGCTAGAAGCCAGGCTTCATCGTGTACGGGAATCCCGAGTTCGTTCGCCTTCGTGAGCTTGGAACCGGCGGCCTCGCCGGCCAAAACCCAACTGGTTTTCTTGCTGACAGAGCCCGATACCTTACCTCCGTTTTCTTCGATGAGCTTGCGGGCTTCGTCACGGTCCATGGTCGGGAGCGTGCCGGTAATGACGGCGGTTTGACCTTGGAACAAGGTCTTTACGACGCCCTTGAATTCGGTGGGGCAGCCGAGAGCGATGAGTTCGTCGATTTCTTGCGTGTAGCGTTCCGTGTGGAAGAAGTCGTAGACGGACTTTCCGATGCGTTCGCCGACGTCGTTGACGTTCTGCAAGTCTTCGACGGTGGCGGTACGGATCGCTTCGAGGGTGCGGAAATGCTTGGCGAGGTTTCGGGCACTGGTGCGGCCTACGAATCGAATTCCGAGACCGTGCAGCAGGTTTTCGAGGCTACGCTCCTTGGAGGCGGCAATAGCGTCGAAGACGTTTTTGGCGCTCTTCTTGGCCATGCGCTCCTGCGATTCGAGGTCTTCGAGCGTGAGGCGGTACAGGTCCGGAATGCGCTTGATTTTGCCCGAGGCAATCAGGCTTGCGATAAGGGCCGGGCCCAAGTTTTCGATGTTCATGGCCTCGCGGCTTACGAAGTGTTCGAATAGGCATTGCACCTGTGCCGCACAGTGCATGTTTTCGCAGCGGAGAATGACTTCGCCATCGATGTGGGTGAGCGGTTCGCCGCAAACCGGGCATTTGTCGGGGGCGGTCACAGGGACGGCCCCCGCCGGGCGGAGTTCCTTTTTGACATCGGTGATTTTCGGGATGATTTCGCCGCCCTTCTCGACGCCGACGGTGTCGCCGAAGTGAAGGTCCAGTCGGGCGACTTCGTCAAAGTTGTGGAGGGTGGCTCGCTTGACGGTGGTGCCTGCGAGGCGCACGGGGGCAAGGTTTGCGACCGGCGTCACGGCCCCGGTGCGGCCCACCTGAAATTCTACGGAAAGGAGCGGCGTATAGGCGCGCTCGGCCTTGAACTTATAGGCGATGGCCCAGCGCGGGCTCTTGCTCGTAGTACCGAGGGCGCGTTGCATGGCAAGGTCGTTCAGCTTTACGACCATGCCGTCAATTTCGAAGGGGAGGCTGTCGCGGCTAGCGCCAATCTGCTCCGAAATCTTCATGATTTCTTCGGTGTTGTCCGCGGTCCAATAATCGTTTGTGTGGAACCCGAGCTTCTTGAGCTGTAACAGGTTCTCTTCGTGCGTCTTGTTGTTGCTTTGCGGAATGTGGTAGGCAAAGAAGCGCATCGGGCGCGTTTTGCACTCGGCCACGCTCTTGAGCTTGAGCGAACCCGAAACCGTATTGCGCGGGTTCTGGAAAATCTTCTTGCCTTCCAAAATAAACTGCTCGTTTAAGCGTTCGAAGGCTTCGCGTTCCATGTAGACTTCGCCGCGGACTTCGAATGTGCCCTGCGGAATTTCGCTGGGGTCGATTTTCAGCTTCTTTGCGTCCAAGGTTTCGGGAATGTCTGCAATCGTGAGCGCGTTCAATGTCACGTCGTCGCCCTGGGCTCCGTCGCCGCGGGTGGCTGCCTGTTTCAAGCGCCCGTTCTCGTAGACAATCGAAAGCGAAACGCCATCGATTTTCCGCTCGCAGATCCAGGTATGAGGTATGAGGTCGCGACCTTCGGTCGCTTTTGGGTTTGAGGTTTGGGGTTCAAGGGCTGAAATTCCGTCCTCGGCGGCTTTCACGAACTCCGCCATTTCTTCGGCGCTGTACACGTTCGCGATGCTGAGCATGGGCACGGCGTGCGCGACCTTTGCAAAGTCGTTGGTCAAGTCACTGCCGACCCGCTGCGTGAGCGATGCATTGCCGCGAAGTTCCGGATACTTGGCTTCGAGCGCTTCCATCTCCTTGAGGCCAAAGTCAAAATCTTGGTCGCTCATGGGGGAGACGCCTTCCTTGTAGTAAAGGCGGCTTGCTTCTTCTAGCTGTTTCTTTAGCTCAAAATATCGGGTGCGGTCAATGTCTTTCTGATCCATACCTGCTAATATAGAAAGAGTTTAAGGTAGTGAGGTGTGGGCTCGTGCCTGCGGCACTTTGAGGTATGGGCTATATTATCGGCGTGCCGAAGGCGTTATACAAACATTTTGATTCCGATTGAAATCAAAATAATTCCTGCGATGATTTCGGGAATCTTGGTCTTGAAACGCTTGGCGGCGTGACGGCCGATTTCGTAGCCGATAACGCCCATGATAAAGCTTGCAAGCGCAATGGCGCTGGTGGCAAGAACCATGTTTGCGTTCAAGAATGCAAACGAAATTCCGACAGCGAATGCGTCGATACTTGTCGCAACCGAAAGCAGCAAGATGTTTGCAATCGTCAAGTTCTTTGCGGCAATCTGTTCGCCTTCTTCTTCGCCTGCGTCACCACGAATGGCTCCCCAAATCATGCGCCCGCCCAGAATGCAAAGAATGGTGCAGGCGATAGGCGTTCCCACAGAATTGAACCAGCGTTCAGCAAAACTCCCGAGGAAATACCCGAGCAATGTCATGCCACCTTGGAAAACGCCAAAGCTAACTGCCTGGAGCATGGCGCGGCTGTATTTGATACCTTTTTTTGAAAGGCCTGTGGCAATCGAGACGGCGAAGCAGTCCATCGCTTCTACAATCGCGATAATGATGATTTCAATAATGCCCATGATTACTTCGTAAACTTGTAGCGGCCCAACAGGTCAAAATACCTAGCTTTCGGTGAAATCTTTACCGCCGGACGTTGCTTGCGAATGGCCGTGGTGGCGTTAGAATTTACAAAGAAGAATTCTCGCAAATAATATCCAACAGAAGATTCGTCTAGATATTTAAGCATGAATCCGTTATCTGTTTTGATGTATTCTATAGTTTCATTAAGTTCTGCAATTCCGTTTTGCACCGCGTAATCATAACACTTAAAATCGTTTGTCGAATCGCCAATGGTAAAACTAGTATCTGGCCTAGGATTGTTGGATTCATAATCATATATAATTTTCTCGAATAAAGTGTCGTTCGAGAAATAAAGTTCTTTAAAGGAGTTGTACTCTGAATTCAATGTGGACATGTATGAGTCTGTCATCTTTGCCGTATAGGAGCCCCCAAATTCTCCGTTGGAATAGACTTTTTCATTAAGTATGATTGTATCGCCTGATGTTTCCTGAAAAATGACTCTCTCCGAACCTTTGCCAGAGATTTTTTCGTCGGAATTCCAATAGTAATGAGTAACTCTAAGGGCTTCACCATCTTCCATCGGGTCCATGACTAAACTGTCAATTTTCCCGTTAGTGTAATATATTTTGTGAGACCATTCGTTTTTATGGGTGTAGTTCTCTACAAAATACGAGGAGTCGTGATATGCTTTGTCTTGGGTAATGTCCAAGCTTCCTTTGCTGAGTATAAAAATTGTTTCGGTGCACGTATTCGCTGCGGCAAAACCCGCCAAAAGCATTAGGCAGAATAAGAAATTTTTCATTTGTGTCTCCTAAACCTAAAAATAGGAATATATTTGAAAAAAAATGTTTATATTTAAGAAGAATTTTGTATTCAAAAGGATGGTGTCTTGAAACTGCGGGTGGCAGTCATTGTTTTTGTGGCGGTATGTGCTTTATTTGCGGTAGAGGCATTTGTGCTTCCGCCGGTTACGCCTGAACTCAAAACACAAGCTCACGAATATTTTGAAAACGAATGCCGCGGTTGCCATCGTTGGGCACGCAAGTTTGCAGCACCCCCGATGCGCGACAATGTGGCAAATTATGCTGAAAATCCGGAAGGCATGGTGCGTTACCTGATGCATCCGACTCCGCAGCACCCCGAAGAATGGCCCGCCATGGAAATCACTCCGCTTACCGAAGAGCAGGCGAAAATGATGACGGCGTGGCTCATGTACATTCTCAAGAATCCCGATGACCCGGGACGACCCAAATAGGCGAGAGAACGTGAGAAGGGAGAAAAATACAAGAATATTTAAATGGTCGGCGATTTGTTTTGTCGTCGTATTCTCCTTTTTCTTGGCGGATTTCTTGATGGGGGAGCCGCGCGTTCCTGAACGTGCCGTGGGTTCGATTCCTTTTGACCATGCGTTGCACGGCGATTCAATCGGTTTGGACTGTGCTGCCTGCCATACGGGCTCGCGCGCCTCGGCGAATGCCTTTATGCCCTCGAAAGCTGACTGTATGGACTGCCACAGGCTCCCGCTGACCGAAAATCCGGGAATCGAGACGCTGGATTCTATGCTTGCAAAAGCTGATGACCGCCCGTGGTCTCACAAGCGCCATTTGCCGGATCATGTAGTGTTTCACCATGGAGTGCATGCTGCTGCTGGCGTCGCTTGCGCCGATTGTCACGGCCGTGGCTATATGCAGAACCGCTACGGCGCAGAATTGTTCAATATGCAAAGTTGCCTCAAGTGCCACAGGGGCGAAACTTTCAAAGAAAAAGGCTTTAAGCCGGCGGCCACGTACTGCGCCGCTTGCCACCGCTGATTCGTGAAGGTATCTTATGGGTATGGATCGTCGCGAATTCATCAAGAGTTGTTCTCTGGTAGCGGTAATGGGGCTGCTGTTTGGCTGCCGCAAGATTCCGCTCGAAGAACTCGCCGGCGATTTGCCTAGCCTCAAGCGTTTTGAAGACGAAGTCAAGTTGGCCCTGTCGCAGGCGAAAAAATCCCTCGACCTCGTGAAAATCCCGACTCCGGGTGCCCTCAAGATTCCGGGAGCCTCGACCCTCAACCGTTTTGGCATGGCCATCGACTTGGATGCTTGCGACGGTTGCGGCAAGTGCATTCTGGCTTGCAACCTCGAAAACAACGTGCCGCTGGTTCCCGACGAAGATGCTGCCCGCGGGCGTTTTATGCACTGGGTCGACATGCGCGGCAGCGCCCCCTTCATGTGCGCGCACTGCGGGAATGCTCCGTGCGAGCGAGTATGCCCGACGGGGGCTGCAAACCATACGCCCGATGGCCTGAGCGCTATGATGTACAAGCGCTGCACCGGAAGCCGTTTCTGCGGCGCAAATTGCCCCGTTCAGGCTCGAAAGTTCAATTTTAACGATGCCCAGAAACTCGGGCTTGCCCGACAGTTCAATCGCGAAGTCCCGCTCCGCGACAAGGGCGTCATGGAAAAATGCAGTCTTTGCCTGCACCGCCTGCAGAACGACCGCCTCGATTTCAAGACAAAACTCACTGTCGGCGCAACGACAGCCGATGCCGAATGGCGAGGTCGTGGCGTCAAAACCGCTTGCGCCGAAGCTTGCCCCAAGAACGCCATCATCTTTGGCAACTGGCTCGACGAAAAGTCGCCGCTGGTAAAGCTTTCCAAGAATCGAGAACTGTACGCGCCGCGAGAACTAGCCGACCTTGATCCTTCCGTGGTATTTATGCGGGGGAGGCGCTAATGTTCAAGTACTTGATGCTTGCAGGTCTTGCGCTGTTCTTGCCGGGGCTTTATGCGCTGGGTTATTCGATTTTTGAAGGCCCTTCTGCCTGGATGGTGGATTCTCGCACCTTCTGGGGCACGCCTATCAGCCTGTTCGTTTTCTGGATTGGGCTTGCCCATGCCGGCACGCTCCTGTCGGCGATTTTCCTTGCGCTCGATATTAAGCTTGACCGTCGTACTGCCTTGATTGCAGAACTTTCGACGCTTGTGTGCCTTGTGTTTGCAGGCATTTTCCCGCTGATGCACTTGGGCGTTGTCGAAAACTTTTACATGGTCATGCCGCTTCTGGATGCCCGCGGGAATTTTGCGAATGTCGGTTCGCCCCTGGTTTGGGATTTCTGCTGCATTGCGGTGTACGCGCTCCTTTCGCTTGTGTTTTTCATGACGCACTTGAAAACGCGCGAAATCCCGGCCCTCGATAAATACCGCAAGCCGATGGCGTGGCTCCTGTTCCCGCTGGTGCTCTGGGTGCATACGGTGGTGAGTCTCGATTTTGCGACCGCATTTGTGCCTGAGTGGTGCGGGGCATTTTTCCCGGTTTACTTTATTGCGGGAGCCATATTCTCGGGCCTTGCTCTCATGAATTTGCTCCTGTGTTCCGAGGGCTACCGTGTGCGTCTTTTGGAACGCTTGCAGTTGATTTTCTCTTGGTTCATGTGCGCCATCTGGGTTTGGGACTTGATGCTGAAAGGCTCCCTTTGCACCTCGGCGTTTATTTTTGCGGGCGTCTTGCCGCAGTTCCGCATGATTGCAGTCATTCGCGAAAACAAGTGGGGCCGAATCGCGCTTTCGTTGAGCGTATTAATCGGACTTTTCTTGGAACGCCTTTACATCGTTTCGCCAGAATTCGGCTCGTATGCGGCATCGCCCCTGAATTGGATTGACTGGGGTCTTATTGCCTTCTCGGTGGGCGGTTTCGTGTTGTTGTTCTTTGGAATTCGCCGCTACTTGAGCTGGAAAATGGAAGGCGCCGGTTCTTATTTTGGCGAAGTCGACGGCACCGATTTGGCTGACGCCGAACAGCAGGAACTTGAAAAAGAGGGCGCGCGCGGTATTGAAAAGCCCAAGAAAGGCTTTTACATTCAGCCGTGGGCTTCCGAAGAATACCATGTGCTGCGCCTCCCATTGCTTGTGGGTTTTGCCATTGCGTTGGTCTACTCGATTTGGGTTTTGAGCCAGAGTGTTTTTGCAAACGTTGAATTTTCGTTTGCAAACATTGTCCCGCTTTTGTATCCGGTTATCGCCTTGGTGACGACGGTGACTTTGTATCTCCGAGCCTACTTTGTGGAGCATGCTTTTACTTTGCACCGCCACGAAAAGTGGATGGCTGCTATTTTGCTTGTTCTTGTGGCGGCTTGTGCGGGCACATTCTTTGCCGGCGGCTCTTCTCAAAATTCAACGAATACGATTGATTCGCAATCCATAGGCGTTGACGCTCCGATTTCTCAAAGTCATGCTCGCTTGCTTTGGAATGCCCGCTGTGCCACCTGCCACGGCGTCAAAGGCAATTTCAACGAAAAATTTGTGCGTGAATTTTATCCGGTGCCGCAAAAGCTAGATGTTCAACGCCTCGATAGCCTTGGCGCAGATTCCTTGGTCAAGGTGATTTTGAACGGTCGCGCGAATATGAATGCCTATGCGGGCCGCTTGACCCCAGAAGAAGCACATGGGCTGGTGAATTATATGTATTCCCTGGCGAAGGAGGGCGAAAAATGACGGCTTTAGCTAATTCGCTTTCTTGCTTGATTGCCCTCGGTTGCGCTTCGTTCCTGTGGCGTAAGGGCTCGTCTCCGTATCGTAACGGAGCGCTTCTTGCAGGATTTCTGGTTCTGTTCTGCCTGTTCACTTATTTTGCTGGCGACATCTCCGTGGATCCGACGCTGGAACATTATCCTTTCCGTATGCTGGCCTTGTGCCTTTGCCTGTCGACTACGTCGCTGTCTCTTTACCGCAGGCGTTATCTGGTGCTGGCGCAAGCGCTATGGTGTTGGATAGAACTCTTTGGCGGCATTGCCTTGTATTACCGCGGCTTTGATATCGCCTGGACCCGAATCCTGGCACTTTTGAGCATGTCGCTTTGCAGCACGTTCCTTTCTAAAATTTCGAAAGAAATGGAATTCTGCCTGATGGTCTTCTGGCTCGCTGTCTGGGTGTTCTTTTAGTCCAACTGTCATCCTGAGCGGAACGGAGTGAAGTCGAAGGATCTATAGACTGATTTCTCTCAGGTAATCCGTGGTGAGTTTCGAGAGCGAGGTGGCCTTGTCGCGCTTGAACTGGCGGCGTTTTTGGCCTTTGTCGAAACCCAAGAATTTGAGAATCTTGGTCGGATGGCGTAATGTGAACCCAATCAGGAAAGAAACGGAGAGCGTCTTGTAATAGATTTCCCACAGCGGGGTGATTGCATTTTTGCCTTTCAAGTAAAGTCCTGTTACAAGTGCTGCTTGATTGGTTTCCAATGTTGTAACCAAGTAGGGAACGCTGAACATTTTTCCGCCGGCATGAGCCATACGGAGCGTATAATCCATCAATCTGAATTCAGGAGGCAAGTTCAAGTCGAACTGGCCTGTGCGCTGGATAATCCTGCTTGAAAATACTGCAATCAAGGGATTTGGTGCGGCCACATATCGCATCTTGTCGTTTTCCGAAATCGGAGTAAGTCCCTTGGCTCCATTAAGCAACAGTCCGCCGTAAAAATGCCCGTCAAATTTCAGTCGAGGAGCGAAGGCGTCTACCATAGGGAATCCTTCGATAACCTCAGCCAGGCTGTTCAGAAAATTTCGGTCAATTTTGACTGATGGGTCGGCGAATACCACCCATTCTGCATCGATATTTTGTAGAGGTTGATTCCAGTCAGAGCTAAGAGACCACCCTAGAGCTGGGTCTTCGAATGGGGGCGTCCATTTATCAGAAGGGGAGGAGTTTTTTTCTAGTACAATGACGTCAAACTGCCGCATCGCACACCTGAATTAGAAGTTCACGCGAACTCCGAGCCTGTGCTCGTGGCCCATACCTTCGGCCAGATACGAAAAACCGTAATCCAGCGAGAAAATGTCCATGGAATAACCGAGACCGGCACTCAGCATGTGGGCGTTGTTGGTTTCATCCGGACGATCCTCGGAGGCCATGAGTTCCTTGGCGTCGCGGATCAAGTCAAGCCAGGTGCGTTGAAAACCGGCACGAATAAAGAAGTGCTGGCCCAAGGCGTATTCACCTCCCAAGCTCAAGAAGGCTTCCTGGTAACGCGGAAAATCGCTGTCTACAAATACCGTAAGGCGAGGTAGCACCTTGGGCCTGAAGAAACCTGCGATGGCAAAGGTCTGGGACATGGGGTAATATTCGTCATCACCGTCGTCCACGTAGTCTCGCAGAAGGCATCCGAAATCGCGAGCCATCAAAGCTAAACCGAAACGATTGCTTTCGGATTGCCAGGTAATACCCCAGTCGAAGGCCGCTCCTAAAGCGGTGCGGTCCCCAGATTCATCTGTCAGTTTGTCTGATGCGAACTTAAGTGTTGCTCCAAAACGGATATGCTTCATCGGGAAGGCGAAGGTTGCCGTAGCCAGCTGGCTGAACGGTTCGTAAGTCTTGCCCGTTGCTTCGCCATATTCGTCGTAGCCATCGATGCCGCCGTATGAAAGCCAGTTATAAGAAACCTGGAATATGTATTTGTCGAAGTGTCCAGTGTAATAAACGCTTCCCTGGTTGTCTGCCATATCGCCAGTTTGCCAATGAACTGCGGCAATGTGGTTCTTGTTTTCGGGCAAAATAATGGCGGCTGGGTTCAGCTGCGTAATGGTCGGGTCAGACGAAACTCCTGCACCGGCAGACTTTTCAAGCGCTGCATTGCGGGGGCTATCAAAGGTGTTGATGAAAGAAAACACTTCTTGTCCAGCGTCGCCTTGAGTAAAATAGGCATGGCTTGCTACGGGAACTACGAGTAGTGCCGAGACCGCTGTCAGAAGGTGTTTGAAATTCATGATTGAAATTTACAAATATTGTTGCCATGCGGGTGAAAAATTCCTCAAAAAAGCGTTAATTTTTACGTATAAATGGGAATTTTGCCTTTACAAAAGACGAAACGTTTAATATATTTGGGTGCGTTCGGGCTACTAGCTCAGTTGGTAGAGCAACGCCCTTTTAAGGCGTGGGTCGAAGGTTCGAGCCCTTCGTAGCTCAGGAAACCGGTTCTAGATTTTCTAGAATCGGTTTTTCTTTTTTAGCTGCTCAGCCTGGTAGAGCGTCTGTCGTGAGCAATGTTTAGGCCTTATCTTGAACGACGTTCAAGTAAGCCCGAAGGGCAAAAAACGAAACGAAGTGAGTTTTTGGGGCAATCTGGTTACCCTGGTCCGTAAGTACCATGTTTTTCTTTAAATTTATTTCCAAAAGGTGAAATATTTTGTTATATTTGCACTCACTCGGGGTGTAGCTCAGCCTGGTAGAGCGTCTGCTTTGGGAGCAGAATGTCGTCAGTTCGAATCTGGCTACCCCGATACAAAAAATGCGACCCCTTTGGGGGTCGCTTTTTGTATCGTGCTAACGCCAGATCGAACTGACCAGTTCGACAAAAAACATCCCATTTTCAAATTAATTTGTATATTAAACGCATGATGAGAACATTTATTGGAAAAATGCTTGCTGGAATCTTTGCCTGTTTTTGGGGCAACAAGAAACGCTTTTTGTGCAGCGTTTTTGCAGGATTTTGGGCCGTTCAGCATATTGCTTGTGCCTATGGCGTAGACGATGACGTGCCCGAAGTAGATAATTCGTTAATGTGCAACCCGATTTTTGATGTGAACAAGATGTCTGGGCAGGGCTACGATGCATGCGAGCAGACCATTGCAGATGAAATAAAGAAGTTGGCAGACTGTAATGATAAATGTGCAGACTCGACGCTTCTGAACAAGGGCGTGTTCTATGGTAGTTTCTTTGAGTCGGAACAACTCTATTGCACAACGTCGACACAGCCATCGGCTTATGAGGGGTGTGCAGAATATCCTGTGAATGGGGCTTATAATAGAGTTGCAGAACAACTTGGAAAATGCTCAATGGCAAATTTCAAGGCTGAAGGCAGCTTGTCCGGTTACAAGTGTGCGAACGGAGAAAAAGTCTCTGTTGAAGAAGGCGAACGCCGTTCGGAACTGGCCAAGCAACAATTGACCCAGTAGGGCGGTTTATACGATTTTGCGATCCGCAATCCACTTGCGGACGGATTCTTCGGCGCGGGCGGCAAGAATTTCTTTCTTGTTCTTCTTCTTGAGCCCTTCGTGGTGGGGGAGAAGTCCGAAGTTGAAATTCATCGGCTGGAAGTCCTCGTTTTCTTCCACGAGGCGGTTCATGAGCGAACCGATGCAGCTCTCGTCGGGGAGCGGGTCGGCATGCCCATGCAGAATCGTCTGCGCCATGTTCCAGGCGGCGTACCAGCCGGTGGCAACCGCTTCGGTGTAACCTTCGGAACCCGTAATTTGGCCCGCAAACCATGTTGGCGGAATGCCCTTGGCACATTCGAGATCCGGACGAAGACGGAGCGTTTTATCCAAGAATTTAGGCGATTCAATGAAGGTGTTGCGGTGCATGCAACCGAGACGTGCAAACTTCGCATTCTTCAGGGCTGGCACCATCGTGAAGATTTCTTTTTGCGTGCCCCACTTGAGGCGCGTTTGGAAACCCACCATGTTGAACAAAGTCTTTTGCTTGTTCTCGGCGCGGAGCTGAATAACGGCATACCACAAATGACCGTCGTTTCCAAGCCCAAGCCCTATGGGGCGCATGGGCCCGTGGCGTAACGTTTCGTAGCCACGACGCGCCATTTCTTCTACGGGCAAGCAGCCTTCGAACAGCTCGTTCTTTTCGAACGGGCGAGGTTCCGTACTTTCGGCTTCGCAAAGCTTACGCACGAATTCGGCGTAGGTTTCCTTGTCCAGCGGGCAGTTGATAAAGTCCGCCGTTTCGCCCTTTTCCCAACGGTTGCGGTAAAAGGCGTGATTGAAGTCGATGCTGTCCGTTTCGATGACTGGTGCAATCGCATCGAAAAAGTGCAGACGGTTGCTGCCGAGGCGCTTGAAAATGTCGTCGGCGAGCGCATCACTAGCCAAAGGTCCTGCAGCCACAAGAGTGGGGCAGTCGCCTTCGAGGCTCGTAACTTCTTCGCGATGAAGCGTAATGTTCGGGGATTCCGCAATCTTTTTCTCGACAGACTCGCTAAAGATATCGCGGTTTACCGTCAGGGAATCGCCTGCAGGCACGGCCGCTTCGCGGGCGGAATCCAGCAGAAAGCTCCCCAGCATGGTGAGTTCCTGCTTCAAAAGGCCGTGAGCACTCGTAATGCCCAAAGCCTTAAAGCTGTTGGAACAAACTAGTTGGGCGAGGTGACCGTCTTTGTGCGCGGGGGTCGGCTTGACCGGGCGCATTTCATACAGATCCACTTTAAAACCGCGGCTAGCAAGTTGCAAAGCCGCTTCGCATCCGGCGAGTCCACCACCGATTACACGTACGCGTTCATTCATCAGTTCATTATGGTCTTGCGGTAGCTTTTGGCGTTTCCAATCCAAAGCTTCACAAGCAATTCCTCGAGCGATGCCGAGGTTACAAATTCAGGGTCGGCGTCTTGAATTTCGTCAGAAATCATGTTGGCCTGTGTGGGGTTCAGCATGCCGTAATAGAGTGCTTCCATGAGCTGCGACAGGAATTCCGGTGACACGCGGGCCACGTATTCCATGTCGTTGAGCGGAGGAAGCTGGCTCTTGTCGGGGCTGAACTGGTCCAGGTTGTCCATCGTCCACAAGTCGGCAGCCTTGCCCATATCGGCGGTCAAGGCAACACTCTTAATAGCGGAACGATATTCGTTCCACTCTTTCGCGGTAGTCTTGCCGGCTTTGCGAATCTTCTTCAGAAAGCCAAGGACCGTGTAGTAGAGGTCCTTTTCTCTCTGATTGATTTCTTTTTGAGACGTGGGCATCATAGGCAAACCTTAGTGGCGGAAGTGCCTCATGCCGGTGAACACCATGGCGATGCCGAATTCGTCGCACTTCTCAATAGAGAGGTCGTCCTTCTTGGAACCACCCGGCTGCACGATGTAGCGTACGCCAGCATCGTGGGCGGCTTCGACGTTGTCCGGGAACGGGAAGAAGGCATCGGAACCCATCACGACTTCACCGAACACCTTGCGTTCCAGAGCCTTAAGTCCGGCTTCGTCGATGAGCTTGCCGTTTTCGTCAAAGAAAGCCTTAGCTTCTTCGAGGCGGGCGACGTTGTCGCGAACGCGCGGCTGGCAAAGACGGAGGTTGGAGTCAATGCGGTTCGGCTGGCCGGGGCCAAGACCCATCACCTGGAAGTAGCCGGGCTTGTATTCGTAGCCCATCACGATGGCGTTGGACTTGGTGTGCTTGGTGACGAGCCAGGTAAAGCGGGCCAGGTCTTCCTTGTTCTTCGGGAACTGAGCCTTGGTCACGCATTCAAACTTTTCGTAGGTGTCCACGTCGCGGTCCTGAACGAGCATGCCGCCAATCACGTGCTTGTACACCTTGCAATGTGTTGCCTTCTTGATTTCGCCGACTTCCAAGAGGCGAATGTCCTTGGACTTGTTCTTGAGGAATTCGAGAGCGTCATCGTCGAATGCCGGAGCGAGCAAGATTTCGACAAAGCGGCCCTTCAAGAATTCAGCAGTCTTGAGGTCCACCTTGCGGGTCACGGCAATCACGGAACCGAAGGCCGACACCGGGTCACCTGCCCAGGCAGCTTCCATGGCTTCACGGAGGCTTTCGCCGGTTGCAAGTCCGCACGGGTTCATGTGCTTCACGATCACGACGGCGTTACCTTCGCTGAATTCGCGGGCCATTTCGAGGGCGGCGTCTGCGTCTACGATGTTGTTGTAAGAAAGTTCCTTACCCCAGAGCTGCTTGGCAGTAGCGAGGCTTGCTTCGGTGCAAGTCGGGTCGCGGTAGAATACTGCGGACTGGTGGGAATTTTCACCGTAGCGCATCGGCTTCGGGTCTACGAATTTCAAAACGAGTTCTTCGGACATAAGGTTTCCTTTGATGTTTTACTCAATACAATATAAAAAACAATGTGTAATGTGTAATGATTAATTCCAAATTTCACATTTGTACTTTCGCTACGCTCAAGTACCAAATGCTCGGCTCGGAAATGCCAATGCAAGCATTGTCGCTTCTCTCGCCTTGTGCATTTGTCACATCTCACATTTTAAAACAGGCTCGGGGGAGGATTGCTGTCGTCTAACCCAGCCAAATTGCGGTCGGCATCGGACATCTCGTTCGGCGTAAAGTTGTCGAGCGGGTCTTCCGGTTCCACAATCAGGTTGTAGTACACGTTGTTCTTCAGTTCATCTTCGATATAGAAGAGCGTTCCGCCCATGGCAGAACCGCAACCGGCGCATGCACCCTGATAGCGGATTTTCAGGCGGTTGTCATCGGTCAAGTCGAGAATTTCGACGTCGCCGCCATCGCCTTGGAGCATGCCGCGTACGGACTGGTGCAGCCAGGCCTCGATCTTTTCGATTTTCTGAATCTTGGTGAGGGCGTTCCATTCGGCGTCCGCTTCGGCTCGGCCTTCGGCGGTCTGGGTGCGGTACTTGATGCGTTCCATCTTTTCGCGAACCAGAATTGCCGTTCCCTTCTTTTCGGGGTAAGTCTCGAGAATGCGCTTGATCAGCGTATTCATCTGCTTGATTTCAGGAGCAGTTCCGGCAATGGCGGGCACATCGGGCGTGTCACGGAGTTCAAGTTCAAGGCTTTCGGCCGTGATGGCACAGGCTTCGTCCACGGTAACCATCTGGATCTTTTTGCAGAAGGTGTCTGCAAGGGCGGTAAACACGGGGCCGCCGTAGGTAAAGAATCTTGTTTCCAGAATCTTGTCGCATTCCGGGTCAATCATCAAGTAGACTTTCAGGCTCGCTTCTTTCACATCTACGAGGGCAAGTCCCTTTTCGTCTGCTTCAATCTGGAAAATGGCACCACGGTACTTGGGGGCCTTGGCTAACTCTTGTAATTTTTTTGATAAATTTGCGCTCAGTTCTTCGCTCATGTACTCAAATTTAAAAAATTTAGGCTGTTTTGTGGCTTTTTGTATGATGATGTTGGTGAGTCATACAACATTTTTTACAGTGAAAAATCTCCTTTTTTCTTACGAAAAAAAAATTTTCTCGCAGAATTCAAAAAGGAGTGATGTTATGAATTTCAAAAAATTTGGTCTTGCGGTTCTCGCCGCATCCGTTTTCACCTTCATTGCTTGCGATGATTCCGCATCGGCAAGTGGCGATGAATCCAAGGGCGAAACCCAGCAGATTACCTCTAGTGAATCCAATGATGGTGGCGACAAGACTGCAGCAACTTTTGACCTTATGGCTTGCGGTGATTCTAGCAGTGGTTGTGATTCTCTCTATTGCAAGGTATCTTCCGAAGGCAATACCGTAACAGTCAAAATGGGCTTTAATGGGCAATCTACCGAGACAACTGAGGTTTTGGATGAAAATGGCTATTTAACTACGACTATAGTGTATAGCGGTTTTTCTCAGAAAGAATTGAATGCAGTATGTGAAGATGCCAAGCAACATATGGGTCCCGAAGTGACTTGTGAGGGTAATACCATTATTGGTAAGGGCTATGCAGGAACCACTATTGAAACCGTGGTCAAACAGAATGAATTTCAGTGTAAGTTTATAGAAGCTCTGGATGACGAAGTTTTCTAATCGTCTCAGATTTTAACAGCTTTTAACGAAAAAGACCCGACTATGTCGGGGCTTTTCTTTGTTGCTTTTAGGGCAAGTCCCTTTTCGTCTGCTTCAATCTGGAAAATGGCACCACGGTATTTGGGTGCCTTGGCTAACTCTTGTAATTTTTTCGATAAATTTGCGCTCAGTTCTTCGCTCATGTGCTCAAATTAAAAAAATTTAGGCTGTTTTGTGGCTTTTTGTATGATGATGTTGGTGAATCATACAACAGTTTTTACTGTGAAAAATCTCCTTTTTTCTTACGAAAAAATAATTTTCTCGCAGAATTCAAAAAGGAGTGATGTTATGAATTTCAAAAAATTTGGTCTTGCGGTTCTCGCCGCATCCGTTTTCACCTTCATTGCTTGCGATGATTCCGCATCGGCAAGTGGCGATGAAACCAAGGGCGAAACCCAGCAGATTACCTCTAGTGAATCCAATGATGGTGGCGACAAGACTGCTGCAAGTTCTTCCAGCGAAGAAAGTGTAAATAACTCAGAATCTAAGAACAATGCCGGTTCTGGTACAACGGATGAGAATCCGGGTACTGAAACGAATTCTGGCTCAAAAACGACTGAACCGGATTCGGAATCTCAGGCCGCAAGCTCTTCTAGTGATGAAGGGGGAGTTGTTGTTCCGGATACGAGCTTCAATTATATGGATTATCTGAAGTGTGATGAAGAAGGTGCTACTCAAGAAATGATGGGCGGCATCACGCAGACTTGTAAGAATGGTCAGTGGACCGTTGATTCGGCTTCCGTTGTAAACTTCATGAGCTGCGACGAAGAAGGGGCCACTCAGAGTATGATGGGTATGGCAACGATGGTCTGCAAAAACGGTCAGTGGGAATATGATTCAACGGCAACTGCTGCTGCCAACAAGTGCGACGTAGAGGGTGCCACGAAGACTGAAACCATGATGGGTACGATGGAAATGACTTATGTCTGCAAGGACGGTCAGTGGACCATAGATATGTCCAGTTTCGGCAGCATGTTTGGCGGTGACAGCACCGGCTTCAACTTTGGAGATTCCAGCTTCACCATGCCGGGTGGTGGCATAGGTGGTGACATCGATTGGAGCCAGTTCGGTAGCGAAATTCCTGCAGAAACGCCGGGTTTAAAATAATTTCCTCACTCAAAAAATCTAAAAACCCCGATTATGTCGGGGTTTTTAGATGATTTTTTTGATTTTTCTATTGAAATATTTACAGTAATAGTATATTTTTGATGCAAACAACTTAATGAAAAGGAGTCTGTAATGAACATGAAAAAATGGGGAGTTGTCCTTTCTTTGGCAGCAACTTTTGGCCTTATGGCTTGTGGTGATTCTAGCAGTGGTAGTGATTCTCCCTATTGCAACGTATCTTCCGAAGGCAATACCGTAACCGTCAAAATGGGCTTCCAGGGTCAATCTACCGAGACAACTGAGGTTTTGGATGAAAATGGCTATTTAACTATGACTGTAGTGTATAGCGGTTTTTCTCAGGAAGAATTGAATGCAGAATGTAGAGAAGCCAAGCAAAAGATGGGTTCCGATGTGACTTGCGAGGGTAATACCATTACTGGTAAGGCCTATGCTGGAACTTCCATTGAAACCGTGGTCAAACAGAATGAATTTCAGTGTAAGTTGATAGAAGCTCTGGACGAAGAGGATTTGGAAGGTTATGACGATTATGAAGATGAAGATTTCTAATCGTTACAGATTTTAACAGCTTTCAACGAAAAAGCCCCGACAATGTCGGGGCTTTTCTAGTTGTTTTTAGATTCTTCGACAGGCTCAGGATGACAATTATGCGTTGCGCTCTTCGAGCGCAATCCTTATGCCTTTATAATTGTATCCTTGGCGAGTACGACGATGCCGGATTCGGTCACGTGGAAGAGCTTCTTGTCGCGTTCCAGGTCGTAGCCGATCTGGAAGCCTGCCGGAATGTGCAGGCCCTTCTCGATGATGGCGCGGCGCACCTTGGCGCCAGGGCCAATCGTCACGTTCGGGAAGAGGATGGATTCTTCGACAAGGGCGTCTTTCTGGATAGAAACGCCGGGGGAGAGAATGCTCTTGACCACCGTACCGCCGCCAATGATACAGCCCGAAGACACGATGGAGTCAATAGCCGCACCCTGGTGTGAATCACCGTCACCAGCGAAGAATCTTGCGGGCGGCTGGTTCCAGTTGAAGGTACGGATGGGCCAGTAGTTGTTGTAAAGGTCGAACGGCGGGTTTTCGGAGCAGAGGTCCATGTTTGCTTCGAAGAAGGCGTCCAGCGTTCCCACATCGCGCCAGTAACCCTTGGTGCTGGCCTGTTCGCCACGCACGATATTGGTGTTGAAGTCGTAAACGTAAACGGGGTAGTCCTTGTACAGGCTCGGAATGATGTGCTTGCCGAAATCGGTAGCGCCATTTTCGGCACCCTTCAAAAGTTCGCGCACCAGGAACTTGCTCGTAAAGATGTAGTTGCCCATACTGGCGAGGCAGTAGCCGGGGTTGCCGGGCATTTCTTTCGGGTTCTTGGGCTTTTCTTCGAAACCGATCATACGGTTGTCGGCGTCCACTTCGATAATACCGAATTCAGAGGCTTCGGAAACCGGCACTGGAATGGCGGCAATCGTCAAAAGGGCGGCGCGGCTCAGGTGGAAATCAATCATCTGGTTGATATCCATCTTATAAATATGGTCGCCACCGAAAATGGCCACCAGATCCGGGCGTTCGTCGGTGATCAGGTTGATATTCTGGAAAATAGCATCGGCAGTACCCTTGTACCAGTCATCGCCGGTGCGCATCTGAGCAGGAACCAGGTCCACATATTGGTCCAAACTGGCGTTCAGGTTCCAGGCGGCAGAAATGTGCTTGTTCAACGAATCGCTCTTGAACTGGGTCAAAACCTTGATTTTGAAGATGCCGGAGTTGATAAAGTTGTTCAACACGAAGTCGATAATGCGGTAGGTTCCGCCAAAATGGACGGCAGGCTTCGCGCGGTCGCGGGTGAGGGGTTGCAAACGGCTGCCTTGACCGCCGGCCATAATCATGCAAAGAATGTTTTTCTGGTGTTCTCTAGAATAAGACCAACTCATATATCAGTAACCTTATAAATAAGGGCAATAACGCCTTTTTTGTGTATACAAGCCTAATTTATGTAATTTTAGGCTAAATGAAAAGATTTTTACAAAAAAAATCGAAATTTTTTTTGTGCCAGCCTGTATAGGGCGGACTGCGTGTGGCGGACGGATGGGGTGAATTAGTTCAAAAAAATGTCAAAGCCCCTGCAATTTGGGCATTGTTTTTTGTAAATTTTACCGCGTTCGAAATTATCGAAACTAAACGTTAAACCAAACAGGAGCTCATAATGAGTCTTACCCTTAACGATATCAAGCACCCGAAGATCAGTACTTGGGTGAATGAAATGATTGCCATGTGCGAACCGGACAACGTCGTTGTCGTTGACGGCTCCAAGGAAGAAT